>NZ_JAUBOZ010000174.1:0-5385 GCF_036700475.1 Microcoleus sp. T2B6
CTTGACTGGGGTAGGCACGGGGAGTAGGGGTAGCACTACCCCTACATATTTTTACAAATGATTCAGGATTGCTATATCAACTATCAACTATCAACTAACTACTCATCATCATCAAAAGCTTGACTGCCGCCGCCAACTGCAACTAAATCAATTTGCTGGCGGTAGTAATCAACACTCTTGACTTGAACTTCTACCCGATCGCCCAAACGGTACTGATTGCGGTTTTTGCGACCCACTAGAGTTTGCTGGCGCGATCGATACTCGTACCAGTCATCCTTTAGCGAAGAAACGTGCACCAATCCCTCAACTCGCAGGATGTCACTCTCCGGCGGCCGCACCTCAATTTCCACAAAGAAACCGTAAGACTGCACACCTGTAATCAAACCCTGGAAAGTTTGACCGGTGCGTTCTTTCATCAATCCGGTTTTCTTCAATCCCTGCAAATCGCTTTCGGCATCCTCAGCAACTCTTTCGCGTTCGGTTAGATGTACTACTACCGATGCAAACTCCGTCTCAAATTCGTGGTGCAAATCTGGCGGGAGAACATTCCAAGTAATTTGACCGTGACAGGAGGAATGGTGCAAGTCAACTTTTTCCTTAGCCCGTGTTGTGCGGCTGCTGCGGCCTTGCTCGAACACCGCTTGCAACACCCGCAGTACCAGCAAATCGGCGTAGCGGGAAAGTGGCGAAGTGCAGCGCGTGTAACCCTCTGACAGTCCCAAACCGAAGTGTGGCTTGGGAGTTGTGCTGTAAACAGCGGGCTTCATGGTGTCTTCTAGCAGGTAGGTGAGAACTCTTTCGGACTTAAGGCCGGCAAACTGCTGGGTAAATCGCTGAAAGTCCAAGGGCAAAACTTCTTCTTCGGTTTCGAGATACAGTTCGCCTCCGAGGTTGTTGGAGAGTTTGATGAACTCTTGAATGTCTGCCGGGTCTGGCATCGGCTGGACGCGGTAAATTGCTGGGACTCCCAAGGCTTGCAGGTGAGTGGCGACGGCTTGGTTGGCAAGTACCATCAACTCGGAGACAGCCGACTGGGCGGGGGGAGCCGTTGCAAAAGCTCCTAATTCGCCTTCGTCGTCGAAGTGAGAGTTAGCATCGGGCAAATTTAGTTCAAAAGCTCCTCGCTTGAGCCTTGTCTGTCTGGCAGCCTGTGAGGCGGCACCGAGTTGATCTAGGAAAGGACGGAGGGCGGAGGATAAAGGGTGCTCTTCGGCATCGCCTGGTTCGAGAATTGCTTGAGCTTGCTCGTAGGTGAGGTGGTAGTCAATTTGAATGACGCTGGTTTGAATCTCGTATTCTAGGAGTTCTCCTGATTGGTCGAGGGTGAGCAGTATGCTGAAGGCCAGCCGTTCGCTGTCTGGCAGGAGGGAGCAGCGCTCGTTGAGGGTTTCTGGCAGTACGGCGATGATTTTTTCTCCCAGATGGGCGGCGGTGCCTCGCTTGCGGGCTTCGCGGTCGATCGGGGTTTCTGGCTGCACGTACTCGGCGGCATCGCTGATGTGGATTCCTATTTGCCAGCGGCCGGGCTTTAGGGTTTCGATCGACAAAGCGCGTTCCACTGGCGGATCGGAGAGGAATGATGTCGGATCGAACTCGTTTTCGCCTCCTCCTTCGGAGAGATTTTCCTCCTGGGATCGAGGGGTATCGTTTTCGCTGTTGCTTGTTCCCGGTTCGTTTTTGCTGAAGCTAACAGTCAGAATGTTACGCAAATCTAGGCGTTTTTTGATGTCGGTTTTTTTGACTTTGCTGGGCAAATTTTCGGCTGCTTTGATGACTGCGGCGGGGAACGATCGCGGCAAGTCGTGTTTGCAGCATACGATGTCGAGGTCGTCAGCGGCTTCGGCGTCGGAACCGAGTACCTGTACTACTTTGCCGACTGGCCGATGGGTGCCGAGGGGGTAGCGTTTGACTTCGACGTGTACTAGGTGGTCGATCGCCTCTTGGAGATTTGTGCCGTTTGCGAGCAAGTCTAGTTCAAACAACAGGCGATCGTCCAGGGGGATTGCTCTGTAGCTGACGCGGCCGGTGGGGGTGGCGGTTTGCTTGACTCGCGCGAGTACCGAGGGGTTGGCGCGTTCGAGGATGAGCATGACTTCGCCTTCGGGCGATCGGCGGCGACTACCTTCTTTGATAATTTTGACTAAGACTCGATCGCCATTCCAAGCTGTCGAGAGGTGACTTTCCCGCACATAAACGTCTTCTGAGCCTTCGGCGTCTTGAATTGCAAAGCAAAATCCTTTGCTCGAACAGCGCAGTTTTGCTTCTACTACGTCGTCTTCAGCTACTCGGCGATAGCGGCCTTTGTCTTTGACTAATATGCCAATTTTCTCTAGAGCTTCTAATGCGATTTGAAGTTTGAGTTGACTGGTGGCGTCGTTGCAGTCGAGTTTTTTCTCCAATGCTTTAGGAGCCACTAATTTGTCTTCTGTAAAATTTGCCAGCAGTGCAGCGATAGAAAATTCCATGTAGCGATCGATCCTCTTGTTTCCAGCAATTAGTCTAATTTTGGCGAAATCAGCCGCACCCCCTCGGGCCCAGGGCTGTTTCATTCTCAGAAAAACCAGGGTTTTGTAGGGGCGGTGCGACCCCTACTCCCCGTGCCCGCCCAGCCCATAGACGAGCGGGTCGGGGTTTCAGATATGGGGGCAACCACGGGGGGATTGCCCCTACAAGAGAATGAATCAGCCGCACCCCCTCGGGCCCTCGCAGTGCCTGCTTCCCAACAAATGCGCGGGTTAATAGGTGGAGACGCGAGCACAGCCACCTTGTTTGATCGCGAGGTTTTTTTGAGATTCTCTCCCGACACCGGCTTCGTGCGAATTGTCTGCTGTCTGTCTTGAACTGACTGCTGACGGTGCAGACAACTGTCCCGCACGCTATTCCCCAATACAATTTTTTAGCGTTGGTTTGTTTGCTTTTAGGTCAGCAGCGCCGAGCACTTCGCAAATTAGAAAGCCCCTGTCGGTTCTTAAAAGATGGCTCGATACTGAAAGCGACGGCTTGAGTCGAGGATGAGCCGATGGAGGCATGGAGAGGGATAAAATTTGCATTTCTTCCTTCTACCTTGTTCCTTCTGCCTTGTTCCTTCTTCCTTTTGAAGTGCCTCTTGCTTCTTGCTTTAGCAAAGAATTTACCGGATCTTTAAGGCAAAATTGCTAGTAGCTCGCTGCTGCGATGCCCCTGTTTTTTTGCACGCGATCAGTCCTTGCGGACGGAGGTGCAACGAGCGGGTCGGGAGCAATCTGTGCTGTAGAAAGTGCAGGTACACAAAACCGGAGACTTTTACTACTTTTGCTTAGTTGCTGTGTCATCTCCTATAGGTAGAAATGACGCCCGGTGCTTGTTAGCTTAAACTGCCGGATGTGGGATGGGGTTTAGTGGCGTGTAAGGTTGCGCGGATGATTCACCTTTAATTTATTGTATGTTGAATAGGTGCTTTCAGAAAATTGTTTTCTCTGAGCTGTTGTTGAGCCAAGCGTGACCTGGGGTAATTTTAAAAATTTTCGCGATCTCTGGGACGATCGAGCTTGCGGAGTCGCTTTCTGTTAAGCTGTTGGGCATTTCAATTGTCTTTTTGGGCGGGTGTGACCGAAAGCATCCAGGATACAAGCCCCCGGATTGATCCGTCCAGAAATAAAAAACCTGTATCCGATAAAGGAGCCCCCGAATTTATCCGTGGGGTCAATGCTTAAATCTAAAATCTAAAATCTAAAATCTAAAATCGATTGACGCCCAACCCCTACTCCCCGCAAGAATTTCATCAAACTTGTCTGTAAGAATGAGAAGCACCTGGGCTTACACGATCGCCCTCACGTTTTCAACAAATGTTGAAGAATCAAGCAACTAATGCGTGGTTGTGTACTAAACTTAACTACCAGCCGGGAAGTCCCTCGGTATATTTAGAGGGGATTAATCTGAGCGCTGGGCCCCGTACCCCGTTGGGAATTACGCCCGCGTGATCAAAGGCTCGTCGGGTGTAGGTACCCAAAGCGACAATTATTCTTTTATAGCCCAAGATGATCTGGAAATACTCTGATACTATATTAGCAAGTGGGGGTGGAACTACCTCACTATAAAAAGCCTTTGAAAAAAAGGAAAAAGAAGCCTGCGGTCTAACTGTACTCAGTTGACCGTCAGGTTTGTTCACGTCATAAGCCCCTTCTGGTTTCGGGGTCAAAAAACTATGTTTGCTGAATTTCGCGCCCTTTATCCCGCTGGACAGTTAATTTGTGAGTTGCTGACTGTTCATCACGGTAAGTTTGTTGTTCGCTGTATGGTTCAGGTTGACGGCAAAACTCTGGCTACGGCTATGTCGGCTGCTGAGTCTGTTGAGGATGCTGAAGACCGTGCCCGGTTGCGAGCGATCGCTGTTCTTGGATCTGCTGCGCCCGATCGTGCGATCGTGAGTGTTGATCCGGCTCCGGTTGCTCCGGTTGCTCCGGTTGCTTCGGTTGCTGCTGTTCCCCCTCCTCCTGCCGTTTCCCCGGTTGCTGCTGTTGCCCCTCCCCCTCCTCCTGCTGTTCCGGTTCCTGTTGGGCCGACAAGTGTACCTCTTCCGGTTCTAGAAATGCCTGTTGCTGACAAATTGCCTGAATCACATCAAAGCAATTTTGTCAAGACTGAAGCGAAATTAAATGAAGAGCCGATCGCACCTGTACCTGCACCGCTGCCGCCAACGGTCGATCGCGTCGAGGCTACTGGGTTTGTACCAAAGCAGTTAGACTCAGACGCTTGGCTTTCTTCTAGCTACGGCGAACCACTTCAGGAACTGGAGGTGCCGACTTCTAGCCAAAGTGAACTGCTACAGGGTGCGGCCGAAGTCAGGGAATTGCAACCGATCGCAGTGGGAATCCCCAGCGATGCGATCGAGGATAATTCTGATACGATCGCCCAAATAGACGCCATCCTCAAACGCCTGCAATGGAAGAAAAAACAGGAAAGCGACTGTCTCGAACACAATTACGGCAAGTCGTCGCAGAGAGAGCTTTCTAGCGAACAGTTGGTAGATTTCCTAGAATATCTGGAAATCTACAGCAGAACTACTGAGGAAATCAAGCGGTTGGGCTGGACTCCCAACCAAGGAAAAGATTATCTCAAACAAGGTTATGGCAAAGAAGCGCGGCACTTCTTAAATCGAGAAGAATTGTTCGACTTCCTGCAATATCTCGAATCTTTGCCCTAGTAATTCGGCAACAAAACAAGGCGCTGGAGGCTATTAGATTAAAGAAACCGGGTTTTTTACAGAGATTAAGGTTGAGAACCAAAGATTAGGGTAAAAAACCCGGTTTCTCGCCCCCCGTTGCTCCCGGATTAAAGAAACCGGGTTTTTTACAGAGATTAAGGTTGAGAACCAAAGATTAGGGTAAAAAACCCGGTTTCTCGCCC
>NZ_JAUBOZ010000174.1:5485-9170 GCF_036700475.1 Microcoleus sp. T2B6
CCCGTTTATCCATTAAAGAGCTACTTTTGAACGTTAAAAATTAAAAATCAAAAATGAAGAATATTTCCTCATTTTTGATTTTTAACTTTTCATTTAGACGACAGCGGCGATCGGGCGGCTGGCGGAAGGACGGCGATCGATCACTTGATCGACTAATCCGTAGTCCTTTGCTTCTTCAGCGGACATGAAGAAATCCCGTTCGGTATCTTCTTCAATGCGGGAAAGCGGCTGACCGGTATGGTTGGCAAGATGTTCGTTCAGGCGGCGTTTGTGGTACAAAATCTCTTTAGCCTGAATTTCAATATCGGTTGCTTGGCCTTGAGCTCCGCCTAGAGGTTGGTGGATCATAATCCGGGAGTGAGGCAAACTCATCCGCTTGCCTTTAGCGCCGGCACTCAACAGAAAAGCGCCCATGCTGGCTGCCAAACCGAGACAAATAGTGCAAATGTCGGGGCGGATGTGGTTCATCGTGTCAAAAATGCCCATACCTGCTGTTACCGAACCCCCTGGGGAGTTGATATAGAGGTAAATATCTTTCTCCGGGTCTTCGGCGTCTAAAAATAGCAATTGGGCAACGATCAGGTTAGCCAAGTCTGAGTCAACCTGTTGGCCCAAGAAGACGATGCGATCGCGCAGGAGTCGCGAGTAAATGTCAAAGGCGCGTTCGCCGCGACCGGATTGTTCTATAACTGTTGGGATCATTGACGCCTGCCTGCCTATTACGTATCTTTTTTTAATTTTAGCGATTAGGGCTCAGTTATAGTTAGCGATCGGTGGCGTGCGATCGAGAAATCGGCAAAATCCTTGAACTGGGCGGGGTTGGGGCGTTAATTTGTGGAAGTTGTGGCGGGGGTGCGATCGGAAATCCGATCCTGCAGGCGATCGATGTTGAGGAAGCGGACATCAATAAACGTTAAATAATGTTGTTATGTGGCGATCGTATCATTGGGAGAACTTCCATCGCTCGATCGCGCCTGACACTAGGAAAATGGTCTAAAAATTCATCGACAGAATCACCAGCTTCGAGATAATCAAGTAGAGTCTCGATCGGGACGCGAGTACCAATAAAGACAGGAGTTCCACCTAAAATATCGGGGTCGCTATGAAAGATAGTAGCTGCGTATTGCAAAGAAAAGGCTGTGACATCAAGACAATCTTCTTCACTCCAGGTATCACTTTGCTCGAACGATCTGTTAGTTTCCATCGCTAAATCCCCACTGGATTTTTATAGATTATATCTTTGCTAGGATGGGAGCATCTCATATTTGTAAAAATACTTCTTCTGGCTCCTTCCTTCTTGTGGCTCCTTCCTTCTTCCTCTTTCCTTCTGCCTCCTGCCTCCTGCCTCCTGCCTCAAAACTCCAATTTCTAGCTTGGCCGCAAAGGTGAGATGCTCCCGCTAGGATTACTGGTAGCGGGATTTCTTTGATTTAATCACCTCAATTACATTGTCGTGTCTTTGCCCTTCAATAATATCCTTGAGATGAATCTGTCCGTTGACGTACTGAACGTGGATGCGCCAGCCTGAGACTTTATCAATATCAGCACGATAAACTGCCTGCTTCACACCCTTAACTTTATGCAGTCTCGTTTTGGGAAATTGTCTCGTCCTGTGACATTCCTGGTCTTCAAGTTCTGCTAAAGCTTCCAGAAAACTAATCTTTAGCTCGTCATCTGGCAAAATTTTCATAGCTTCGTAAATAATGCCATATTCATCACAGAGAATAAGGTTTTGCGCCATAACTTAAGCTGATTATATCTAGGCAGTTTCTCGATCGCGCTGAAGTAGGTCTTGATACAAAGACTCTGCTACACCCTTATACGCTCGATCGAGTTCGTCGTGTTGAATTGCTCGAAAAAGAGTAAAAATAGCTTGCCCAAAAATTGGGTCTTCGTCAACCGCCAAAACCACTCTTAGTTTTTGAGAAATTCGTAGCGTATAAAGCGAAGACTCGTAACCATTCAGGTCTGACGATAGCGGGAGACGACGCAGCTTGCGATACACATTTGATTTTTGAGTAGGAAAAAGGCTGGCACAATAATTAATTTTTTGAATTACTGCGGCTTTCTCATCTTCATTTAGCAGCGCAATATCTTTCTCAAATTCCCTTGTTGACTCAATTAGAATATCCACGTCAAAAACCGTAAAAAAATATATAAACATTATACTAAAAAAAGCTTTTAATTGTCAAGCCCCTTGCTCACCACTTACCAGCAAACGCGCTTGTTTAACAACCCACCATTCAAATTTTAATCGCCCAACCACGGCGGTACATCCCATACAAAATTAACCACCAAAATAATACCGCAGTCACGGCAAATGCCAGAGAACCATTCAGCGGCCCCCCCCACGGCACAAACCAGTTTTCATAAATCCAACTGTAAGTTGTTGGAGCATTTTCACCAGTACCGATATGAGTTTTTAACAGAATTCTGGCGACAATACCGGAGGCGACAAATAGAAAAATTGCATTCACTCCCATGATTTCAAACAGCCTCCCCCATTTCCAGCCTCGCACTTCAATTGTTTCGTAGCAAGCTGCTAGCAATAGCAAGGCCCAACCAGCAGTAAAAACTACATAAGAACTCGTCCAAAGTTGTTTGTTGATCGGAAAGGAAAATCCCCACAAGTGGCCGATTACCACGCAACAGAGGCCGCCGATTGCTAAGTTGATACTGGTGCGGGTTTTGATGGGCTGTACGCGCAGCCATTCTCCGGTAAAGTAGCCCATTAGGACTGTAACGCTTGCTGGTAAGGTACTCAACAATCCTTCGGGATCGAAGGGGCCGCCTTTGTACAGGTGTTGGCTACCGAGAATTAGCCGATCGACATATCCTCCTAAATTTCCTTCTGGCGTGAGTTCGCCGGCAGTGTACCCCCCTACAGCAAATACGGTTAGTGCGCCCCAATAGCCCAAAAGCAAGGCAACCGCGAGCAGTTTTTGATTGCGAGGGGAAAGGTTGAGAATGGCGATCGCACTGATGAAATAAGCTAAGCCGATGCGCTGCAATACTCCCATGATGCGGATTTTACCGAAGTTTTCCACTGGGGCGCTGTTGAGAAGTACGTCAAGGGCGATCGAAGATGTATTTAGCAGCAATCCTAATATAAATAGAATCGCGGCGCGGCGCGCAATTCGCCAGTAAATATTTGAAGCAGGAAGAAGAAAGAAGGAAGAAGGAAGAGGGTTTTGGGGGAATTCTGGTTTTTCCTTTGTTTGTGTAATTTTTGAGGTTTCTATTCCGGTTTTTGGATAATTTTGAATATATTTAGACAGCGAGAAAGACATCGCGCAGCCAACGATGAATAAGAAAAAAGGAAATACTAAGTCTGTCGGGGTACAGCCGTGCCATTCTGCGTGCTCTAGCGGCGGATACACCTGTTCCCAACTACCGGGGTTGTTGACTAGAATCATCGAGGCGATCGCAATTCCGCGAAAAACATCAAGGGATTTTAAGCGCATAAATTAAGTTATTTGTTCACTGTTCACTGTTCACTGTTCACTGTTCACTGTTCACTGTTCACTGTTCACTGTTCACTATCTTAGGTGATGCCCATTTCCTAATTCTTTTCTGCCCCATGCCCCATGCCCAATGCCCAATGCCCCATGCCCCATGCCCAATGCCCCATGCCCCATGCCCCATGCCCCATGCCCCATGCCCCATGCTGCTACTTGGCAGGTAA
>NZ_JAUBOZ010000175.1:0-9084 GCF_036700475.1 Microcoleus sp. T2B6
GGTCTGACCAATTCTTTTTTAAGAACTCTCCGAAAGCCTCTTGACAAAAGACTTACAGCCTTAACTTGTCACCAATGATACGGGTCTGGCTTTCTTCAAATAAAGCTAGCGTCGGTTCGTCTTCAATATATTGAGCTTGAAGTTGCAGCAAGCTGGAAATTACCTGCATATTATTTTTGACTCTGTGGTGAATTTCTTTGAGCAATACTTCTTTCTCGCGGAGTGCTGCTTGGATGCGGGCATCGGTAAATTTGCGATCGCTGATATCTTCGCAAATACCGGCGATGCGGTAAAGTTTGCCCGATTCGTCGTAAATGGGAAAAGCTCGATCGCACACCCAGCGAATTGTGCCGTCTGGCAGAAAAATCCGATATTCGGTATTGGTGGACTCGCCCTGCAACACTTGCCCCATTGCCTCTTCCAACAGGTGTTTATCTTCTGGATGCACCCACTTCATCATTTTTAAGGGATCAGCATACAATTCTTCGCGACTGCGCCCCCAGATTTGTTCGTAAGCGGGACTCAGATACAATAAATCTGTGAATTCCGCTGACATTAGCCAAACGGAATCTTGGATATTTTCTGCTAGCTGGCGGAAGCGTTCTTCACTTTCGCGGATGGTTTTTTCTGCCTGTTTTCGTGCGGTAATATCTACTGCAATGCCCACGATGCGGTAAACTTTACCAGATTGATTTCTAATCGGAAAAGCCCGATCGCGAATCCAGCGGGTTTTGCCGTCCGGCCTGACAATTCGATATTCTATCTCGTCTTCAGACTCAATTTGCCTAGTTAAATTAGCAATCACCCGCGCGCGATCTTCTGGATGGATGGAATCTGCAAAAAAGCGCCTGTTAGCATACAAATCAGCGCAGCTTCTGCCCCAAATCTTTTCGTAAGCCGGACTGATATAAATAATTTCTTGGGGTTGAACGTTTACCATCCAAAACACGCTTTCAATGTTTTCTGCTAGCTCTCGGAACCTTTCTTCGCTTTCTTTCAGTGCTGCTTCGGTTTTTTGGCGATCGCTAATATCTTCTGTCACCACTACATTGTAAATGGCCCCGCTCAGCGGTTCTTTGATTAGCGATACTGTAATATTTACCCAAACTACAGTGCCGTCTTTGTGCAGCAAGCGTTTTTCCATTTTAAAACTGTCAATTTCCCCGGCAAATAATTTCTTGTTTTGTCCTAAATCTGCATCTATATCTTCTGGGTAAGTAACGTCCATCCAAGTTCGCGACAGCAGTTCAGTCGCAGTATATCCGACTAAGCTGTTGCGCGTTTAAATTGCATATTCGGGACGGGCTAGAAGCCCATCCCACAATAATTTGAGTGATTTTTGACACACAATTTAAATGGAGAACAGCTTATCTCGCAGAATTTTTGATTGACTCGCAAATAGCGGCCTGTTGCGTCAGGGTGGGTAATACCGACTGCCGCTTGTTCGACGGTTGCCCGAAAGCGTTCTTCGCTATCTCTGAGGGTTGCTTCTGCTTTTTTGCGATCGCTAATATCGCGCTGTACGCCAAAATACCCGATGATTCTGCCGTGGGAATCGTAAATGCAAATATAGTCGCCTTCTATCCAAACTGGAACTCCGTCAAACGTGCGATTCTCATTTTCGATGTGAATTCTGCCAGCATCAAAAAATTGCCTTATTATCTCTCTGCCACCAGTCAAGTCGTGAGACAAGAAAGAGTAAAGCGTCCGGCCAATAAACTCTTCCCTAGTACCTCCGTATTGAGCTATCAAAGCATCATTTGCCTTCGTTACCCGCCCGTTAGCAAATATGTAATCCAAAACTTTTTCTTTGTCAACTGTATCGTCCCAGTGGACGGGTTCGTCCAGCATCATAAAGAAAAAACCATCTAAAGATTGAGAGAAAAACAATTCTAGCTGTTCCTGGCTTTTCCGCAGAGCTTTTTCGGCGCGCCAGCGAGAGAGAACTTCTTCCTGCAATTGATCGTTGGCTGTTTTCAAGTCCTCAGTGCGCTTTTGATATTTAATTTGTAGCTGATTTTTGATTTCTTCCAGCGCTATTTCTGCCTGTTTTTTTTCGGTAATATCTTGAGTAACGACCATTCCTGCAAAAATTTCTTCCCGGTCGTTTTTGACGGGAACAATTGTTGTTGAATAAATGCGATCGCCGTATTTATATTCAAAAGTATTCTCTTTTCCTGCCAAAGCAGCGCGATATGTAGTCTCAAAAAGTTGCCAATCTTCAGGTGGGGATACTTCCCACAATGTTTTGCCTTCCAACTGTTCTTTGGACAAACCAACTACTGCCAAACCTTGGCCGTCAACCAGAGTATAGCGCAAATCGCGATCGAACAAAAACACCGACCCATTCGGATAATGTTTGATGAGAGTTCGGTACATTTCCTGGCTTTTTTCCAGAGATGTGATTAACCGAATACGATCGTCCTCGGTGATATCAAATTCTGTTGCCGAACCCGAAAAGCCAGCATTCTCGACTGCTTTGAGTTGTGCTTCTAATTTCTGGCACAATTCTCTCTGCTGCTGCAAATCCTCTTCAAGTTGCCGAATTTTTGCTTTTTGCTCTGCTACTAATGCTTCGCAGGTTTCCAGAGGTCGATCGATCTTGGTAGGATCAATACACATAATGGCTCTTTGTTTGGCAGTGGCGGACTTGAGCTTTTTCAAGTTAATACTAACAAAGCTCAAGCCTTCAGTGCCAACTTACAGCAGATTCAATTTATATGCGGTACACACAATCAAGTTGTAACTAAGGTGCGTCGCCACCCGTCAAGGAGCAAATTCCATTGAACCATAGAACAGATCCGCACCCTACATAAATCGTTTCCGGTTGCATCGGTATTGTTCAAACAGTCAACAGTCAACAGTCAACAGTCAACAATTATTTAGGAACTCCCGCCGTCAAGACTTCATGACTTTCCAATGTTACCAAAACATCATCTTCAATTCTCACACCAATACCGCGCCATTTTTCAGGAACCTCCGGCTGTCCTTCAACCGGTTTAATATAAGGAGAAATATAAATCCCCGGTTCCACCGTCAGCACTTGTCCTGCCTGCAAAACTTGCGGATTTTCGCCGTACTGATAAACGCCGACATCGTGCACATCCAATCCCAGCCAATGACCAGTGCGGTGCATATAAAATGGCTTGTATTTCTCTTCTTTAATTATCTCTTCAATGTCCCCCACCAAAAGTTTTAAATCCATTAAACCTTCCACCAAAACGCGCACAGCAGTTTCGTGAATTTTGCTGTAAGGATTTCCCGGAGATACTTGACTAATTGCCTGCAATTGTGCTTGCAAAACTAAGTCATAAATTATCTGTTGTTCAGTTGTAAATTTGCCGCTAACAGGAAAGGTGCGAGTAATATCGGCGTTGTAGTAACCGCAAGCACAACCAGCATCTATTAGCAACAAATCGTTTTCCTGCATTTGGCGGTTGTTTTCGATGTAGTGGAGGACGCAGGAATTGTAACCTGATGCAACAATTGAAGGGTAAGCCGGAGTGCACCCATTTAAGCCAAAAGTATGTTCTATTTCAGCTTGAATTTCATATTCGTATCTGCCCGGCTTAGCGAATTCTTGGGCGCGGTTGTGCGCTGCAACTGAGATATTAGCCGCTTTTCGCATTAATGCTAATTCTGTTTCGCTTTTCACCAGCCGCATCGGGTGTAAAATGATATTGGAATCTTCGATTGCTGTCGGGCCTGTGCCGCGTTTTGGGTAGGTTGCCATCAAGCGCTGCCAGTGATTGAGGACTGTTTGGTCGAAAGTACGATCGCGCCCGAAGTGATAGTATATGCGATCGGCTTTTTCTAAATATTTCGGCAGTTTTTCGGCAAGTTCATTAATCGGGAAAGCTTCATCCGCACCGTAAAGTTCTTTAGCGCCTTCTACTCCGGCACGATAACCGTGCCAAGTTTCTTTTTCCAAGTCTTTTGGCTGCACAAACAAAACAAATTTGTGTTCCTCGTGGTGTGGCGCGAGCACTGCTACCGCCGCAGCTTCGTTGAAACCGGTTAAGTAGAAAAAATCGCTATCTTGTCGGTATGCGTATTCTACATCGTTGTGCATGACGGCTGCGGGCGCGCTGCGAAATATCGCCGTCCCGCTGCCAATTTTGGCCATTAACTGTTCGCGTCTTTGCCGGTATTCGGTGGGGTTTGTCATCCGATTTTAGATTTTAGATTTTAGATTTTAGATTTTAGCCTAAGTCGCGATCGACATTTTAAGTTATTCGATTGGGGATTTTGGATTGCAGCCTAAGTCTCGATCGGCATTTTATGCTTATTCGATCGCCAATTGACAAGTATAGTCAACCAGCCCAGACAAAGATGAGTTGCGATCGACTAAAGTCCATCTCGGATCGAAATTCGACCAAATTTCGCCATCTTCGCTAACTCTGACAGTTCTCAACTGTCGCTGCTGGCAGTCAACTTCCATTTGCGCCAACAATTTTTCGTTACTAAACTGTCTAGTTCCTAAAATAGTTCTGACTGGATAAGAGGGAGCACCGGGAATATCGGATTTACTTAATTCAACGCTGCTGGAGTCGATGCAAATATCTACAAAACATCTTAATTTTTCGGCGCGGGCGCTCAAATTTATGCCAAAAATTAATGTTGAAATTACTATCAAACAAATCGATGAACTCTTAATCATATAGCAGGAGGAAGAAGTTTCTTTTGACTCGGCGGTTGAAACCGCTGCTACACAGACAAAACCCGCCTGCGCGGGTTGAATTTCTTCAGTCCGCGCAGGCGGACTTTGTTTGTGTAGCAGCGAATTCTATTCGCCCTCAATATTCACTCTTCTTTTTAAAGCTGAGGAACGTATTGTTCTTTTTCAGGAACAAAAGTGTATTCAGAGACAATTAGGCGCAACTCTTCGCCGTCGATGGTTTCTTTTTCAATCAACAAATCGACTAAGCGATCGATCACGGTGCGATTTTCGCGAATAATTCGGCGGGCGTCGTCGTAGCAGTGATCGACAATCGATCGAACTTGTCCGTCAATCCGAGAGGCTATTTCTTCGGAATATTCCGATCGCGCTGTGTAGTCGCGGCCAAGGAAAATTTCGCTTTGCTGGGCTTCCAGGGCGATCGGGCCCAAGGTAGACATCCCATAGCGAGTCACCATTTGCCGCGCCATGCCGCTTACTTGCTGCAAATCGTTGCCGGCACCGGTGGTTACTTCGGCATCGCCGAAAACTACTTCTTCGGCTGCGCGGCCACCCAAAGCACCGCTAATGCGGGCTAAAATTTGCGATCGAGAAATCAAACCTTGGTCTTCGCTGGGCATGAACCAAGTCAAGCCGCGGGCCTGTCCGCGAGGAACTAAGGTAACTTTTTGAACTGGATCGTGGGCTTGAATGATTGTACCGACGATCGCGTGGCCGATTTCGTGGTAAGCAATCAAGCGCTTGCTCTTGCTGTCCACCAAGGGAGTGCCTTCCATACCTGCTACCACGCGATCGACTGCATCGTCAACTTCGAGCATCGTAATCGCTTCTTTGCGGCGGCGGGCGGTTAAAATCGCAGCTTCGTTGAGCAAGTTAGCCAAATCAGCGCCGGTAAAACCAGGAGTACGGCGGGCGATGGCGTCCAAAGAAATTTCCGCAGACAGCTTCTTGTTGCGCGCGTGAACTTCCAAAATTTCCAAGCGGCCTTTGATATCCGGCGTATCTACGCTAACTTGGCGGTCAAAACGTCCCGGACGCAGCAGCGCTGAGTCGAGCACGTCGGGGCGGTTCGTGGCAGCAATGATGATAATGCCAGTATTGCCCTCAAAACCGTCCATTTCGGTCAGCAACTGGTTCAGGGTTTGTTCGCGTTCGTCGTTACCGCCGCCGATACCGGCGCCGCGCTGGCGACCCACTGCATCGATTTCATCAATAAAGATGATGCAAGGAGCATTTTCTTTAGCTTTCTTGAACAAGTCCCGAACGCGGGAAGCGCCGACACCGACGAACATTTCCACAAATTCCGAACCGGAGATGCTGAAGAAAGGCACGCCGGCTTCGCCTGCGATCGCTTTTGCCAGCAAGGTTTTACCGGTTCCGGGAGGGCCCACTAGCAGCACGCCTTTGGGAATCTTTGCCCCGACTGCGGTGAAGCGTTCGGGTTTTTTGAGGAATGTCACTACTTCTTGTAGTTCTTCTTTGGCTTCCTCAACGCCTGCTACGTCGTCGAACAGTACGCCTGTTTTAGCTTCCATTTGAAAGCGAGCTTTGGATTTGCCAAAGTTCATGGCTTGGCCAGGGCCCCCTGGCACGTTGCCACCGCGGCGGAAGAGGAAAAACAGGCCTCCTACTAACAAGAGGGGAAATACTAGATTGCCTAAAAGTCCCCAGACAGCGCCGTCGTTGCGTAGTGGGTGAGTGTCGAAGCTGATTTTGGAGTCTCTGAGCCTAGAAACCAGTTCCGGGGCATTTGAGGGCAAGTCTACCCGCCACCGCTGCTCGTGATTGTCCAGTTCGGGATCGACTGCTAGGACAATAGCCGTCCGACCTCCGTCGTAAAGGTCAACGCTGGTCACTCGACCGGCGTTTAAGTAATCTAAGAATCGACCGTAGCTTAGGCGGGTGCTGGCGGTGTTCTTGCTCATTTCTGCCGGAGATGGGGCAAAGGCCCCCTGCCACAAGAAAAAGCCGATGACTAAGGCGGGTAAAGTCCAAAGTAGTATAGTTCGCCAAGAAATTTTCATAAATGCGGATGCCTTGAATTGGGGACAGATCGGGTAAGATCGCGGTGTCGGAGAAGTGCGACAAAAGTTTACACTCAGAATCTTAACTAAATTTAACTTAACAATGCACTCTCAGGCAACAGGCCGTATTGCCGCGATCGATCGAGAATACTCCTCGACCGAAACCATCCAGGGTACAAGCCCCCGGACCGCGGCCCCTGTTGTCGCCTCTAAAATCTAAAATCTAAAATCTAAAATCTAAAATCTAAAATCTATTAAGGGCGATCGTCCCGAATATAATGTTTGGTGCTGATTTCGATACCGATCTAGGTAGAGTTAGAAGAATCGCCGCAAAACCCACTGTCTTTAAGCGTGGCAGTGTCAAGGGATAAGGCATGATAATGGTGAGGCTCAGTGAGGTAACACATTTCAATGACAACTAGACAGCTTGTTCCTAATTCGGCTATGCTGACCCAGCAGACTAAAGTCGCTTCTAACAACAAATCGATTATTAGTGCTGATTTGGGTCGGACGGCAACTAAAGCTTGCGTGAGTCGCAACCCTAGTAGCGTTGTTTTCATCCCTGCCAACGTGGCTACTATGCCCGTGGAAAAGGTGCGGGGTGGCAGCTTTGAGTCCAAAGCAACAGACCCTCTGTTGGATATGTGGCTGGAGTACCAGGGCAAGGGCTACGCGATCGGTCAATTGGCGGCAGATTTTGGCGCTAATCTCGGTGGCGCTGACCAGTCGAAAGTAGTAGATGCTTTGGTTAAGGTCTTTTCCTGTGCTGGATATTTCCAGATGAAGGGCGAAATAGCAGTTGTGCTTGGTTTGCCGTTTTATTCGCAGGATCAGTTTGAGAAGGAAAAGGAAGAGATTATCAGCCAACTGCGCTCTCCCCACGTTGTGGTGTACCGGGGCGAGCGTGTGGATATTAACATCAGTCACGTTTGGGTGATGCCCGAAGGGTTCGGCAGCCTGATTTGGTGCGAGGCTCAAGATAACAAGGAGTTTACGCCGGAGTTGCCCGAACTGTCGGTGGCTGTTGTTGATATCGGACACCAAACTACGGATTTGTTAATGGTCGATCGTTTCCGGTTCGCCCGGGCGGCTTCTAAGAGCGATTCCTTCGCAATGAACAAGTTCTACGAACAAGTTGCCTCAAAGATTCCGGGAGCAGACCCTCAATCTCTGTCTTTACTGGAAGCAGTGAATAAACCCGAGGGCCAGCGTTTTTACCGTCCCAGAGGAGCGACTAAGCCGACTAATTTGGATCCGATTATTAAGGACTTGCGGGAGGCTTTCGCTAACGAACTGTCCGAACGTTTGGTGCAGTGGCTGCCCGAACGTGTGACGGATGTGGTTCTGACTGGCGGTGGCGGCGAGTTTTTCTGGGAGGTTTTGCAACCTTTGCTTAAAGACGCCAATCTTAAGGCTCACTTGGCTCAGCCTTCCCGGAAAGCTAATGCTTTGGGACAGTTTATTTATGCTGAGGCTCAGCTAGCCACGATAAAGTAACGCATTAAGGCTTGAACCCTATGGCACTGTGGGCAAAAAATAAGGCGAATTTCTCGGTGGCGTTTACGGAAGATGCTGCGGATCAAACTTTGCTGGCCGCTATTGAAAAAGAGTTGGCTTTCACGAAGTATCAGACTTTCAGCAATCTCTGCAAGCAAGCTTTGTGGCAGTTTTTGTCTGTATCTGAGTCTGCGAGCTCTACACAGAGCTTTCAGCGGTTGGAACAGCGTATTGCTGAACTTGTGGTAAAATTTGCTGAGTTTGAGCACAATGTTTCGGCAGAGGAATTAAGCCGTTTGGAGGGACTGGAACATCACCTGAATCAACTCAGCGCGCAGTTGGATCAATTGCAGGGGAGTGTTAACAGTAAGTTTGCTCAAGTTTCTTTTGCCCCAGTTTCAAAAGTAGTAGAGCCTGGCCCCATTGAATCTGAATCTGTGGCGGATGATAATGTAGTGTCTGATGCTGAAGTTGCTCCTCCTCGGGATTCCGATCCTTTGTTGGAGCGTTTAAGTTCTTTGTTACCCCAAGATTTCTAAAATGAGGTAGATTAACAGTAAGACTTTTTCTGACATTTGCTAACAATCACTTACATTTGCCAGAGATATTTATATCATATAAGCTGTTGCGGCATTTAAGTTGTCTGTCAAAAAAAATTAAAGTCTTGTGGGGAGTAGGGGTTGGGCGGGACGCCCGCCCTGAATATACAATTTAAATGCGCGACAGCTTAGAATGAATTTAGCCACTCTGATTTAGGTGAAAAACCTTGGTAGTACGCAACCGCTATATAAATAAGTTGCCTCTACACTATCAAAGCAAATAATCAGATTGGCGTGGGGCTGTAAGCGATAACCAAGCTGAAGGCAAGAATATAAGTGCTTGTAG
>NZ_JAUBOZ010000176.1:0-9078 GCF_036700475.1 Microcoleus sp. T2B6
TCTATCCTTGCTCTTCGCTGTGCTTATCTCAACGGTCAACTTTCAATTTGATGTATTTGCCAAACTGAGATGCACCCCCTGTACCGAACTCCTGGAGTATTGCTATCTAGGGCTTGCTCGATAAGTGCAGAAAGGTTACACGATCTGGTTATGCGATCGTGCGATCGAGAAAAGTGTGCAAGATAAACAGGTAAAATAGTACAAAACCCGAGGTACAGCCAGTGCGATCGTGTACAGAAAAGCTGAGTTTGCCTCAAGTCCCCCATCCGACACCGTAATCTAGTTTAGTAATGAACCTTTCTACCTGGTTGCGCCAGGTTTTTTGTGTGTTTTTATATTGAACGCGCAAAACAACACCTGTTTTTGGATTAAAGATAATCTCCAATTATATCTGGAGGGGATTAAAGCCGGAAAAATTTATCTTAAATCGAGCTTGAATATATCGATCGCTCCTGCTATTGGAAAAGCGATCATTTATTCAGCAAGCCCTATGTATTGATAGTTAAATGTTAATTGTTTCTATCTGTTGATATTTGGGCTTAAATTAAGTTTAACACGCTTTGATTAGATATAGAGACCAAACTAAAGTGGTAAAATCCTGTAAATATCAGGATTGACCTTTCATGACTAACACTTACTTCAACTTTTGCAACTTCCTAATCATATCTTGCCTGTTGCCATTGAATATTGGCAGTAGCGCGATCGCGCAACAGTCACCAAAACCAACGCCAACTCAATCTCCAAACCCCGCCTTAACTAACTCCCGCACCTCGCAATTTGTAGGACAGTGGCGGCTAAAAGATTACTTGCCGATTCCGCTGACAGTTATTTTCACCCAAGACGGTAAATTATTTGTCTTATTGCCTTCTTATTTAAGTTCGTTTTTGTCTACAGGCTCTCCCTCTCTTTCCAGAGGATCTGTTAGTGCCTTTGAGTATCGCTACAAAATCAATTCAACTGCCCAACCTATGCAGATTGATCTGATATCACCTGCTGAGAATCAAACTGTAGCGACAATTTTTGAGTTGACCTCGGACGGTCAACTTCGCGTAGAATGGGAAGGGATAAATCCGGGAGAACCCAGACCTACTGAGTTTACTGCTGGTGCGATTTATTTGCAAAAAGTTGCTAATACAACGGCGCTACCTCGGAATACTCAAATAATTGATTTGGCAGCACAGCAAAGACAGGCGCGAGAATCGGAAGGTCAACAATATATTAGTTCTATGAACATGGCTCAACAGGCTTTCTACATCGAAAATGAAAAATTTGCTACAGCGATTGATGAGTTGGGTATAGGCATTAAACCGGAAACTGAAAATTACAGCTTTCAAATTGTACCTCAAAGCGGATCTCTTCCAAGTGCGATGATGACTGCTAAAGCGAAGAGTCCCGAACTAAAAAGCTATACGGGTGCGGTTTTTGCCATCAAAGTTAACGGCGAAGTTACAAGTGTTTCTGTTGTTTGCGGTACCGATCAACCTTCAACTACGCCACCAGCAATGCCAATTGCTCCTAAGAATGCGGAAGAAGAAATTAAATGTCCGGCTGGTTCCACTGCGGCAGAATAGTCAAGGTTGAAGTAGGGGAATGTTAACACTTAACAGTTAACATTCCCAACATATCTATTTAGCCACCAGGCGGCATTATCAGACGATTAAGTATCTCTCGATCTCTAATTTTATGATTGGAGACATTTAAATCGAAATCCCCATCTATCTCACCTCCATACTGCCAAATTAGCAGTGGTACACATTGTTGTCGGCAGCGATCGAGATACAGCAGATTGCAGGTAGATAGAGTACACTTAAAATAAGTATCGCAGTAGCCGTTTGGAAAAAGAAGACCTAATTTTGGGTGGGAGATAAGCTGTGTTGCATCTAGATTGCCTATGGTATTAGAGAGGGAGAAGGTCCGATGGGGATCGGGGGAGAGGATTTGGCGATTTTTGATCTGGACTCGAAATATACAATTTAAATGCACAACAGCTTAATCCCCAATTATAATTGGGGCAATCGATACAGATAAAACTTATTTTTAACCAAGCTTTCAGATATCGATAGCTCTTGTTATTGGGAGCATCTCATATTTGCAAAAACACTTCTTTCTTCTTCCTTCTGACTCTTTTCTCCTGGCTCCTGACTCCTGACTCCTAATTCCAATTTCGAGCTTTGCTGCTTTCATTGAGATGCTCCCTTGTTATTGATTTGCGATCGATTATTCAGCAAGCCCTATCTATATATATGAAGGGGGAAAAAGTTAAGCTTAAAAACTTAACTTTTTACTGACTCATATTCAAGTAGCCTCAACGAACACACCGCTGCGAGCAAACTCCTCTTCTTCAGGAGTGAAGACAGGAGGTTCATCCACAAGGTCAGGGTCAAAGTAATATGTCTCTTGTAGGAATTGTCCGGTGACGATCGCCTCGTCCAACTCCTGGATGTAATCTTGAGCAACTAAGCATACCTCCTTGATGCCTTCCTCATCCCTCTTATCCAACAGCTTATGCAATATTGCTCTCACCCCTGTCAGTCGTGCTGCGGGCTTGAGTATAGTGTAGAGGCGGTACATTCGATCGGTGGCAATGCTAATGTGTTTGAGGGCTTTGGCTTGTGCTAGCTCAGACTCAATGCTGGGCCAATAACGGGTGGTGTAGAATGCTTCCTCATCCTTTTGATACCACTCCTCCGATCGCGCAATTGATGAAGAGACAGTGTTGTGCAACTTCCAGAAGAATAAGCGCAGAGAAGGGCCATCTACTACGGTGGACAGCTTTGCCTCCATTGATACCTCAAAGCTATTCAGACGCGGATCGCGCCCAAGCACGAGGTACTCCACAGGGTAAATTTCCACCTCTTTATTCTGCACGACGTAGGCGTTGAGGTGGTGGCGGCAGTAGGGGCAGGGATACATACTGGCAAACAGGTTGAAGAAGTGCTTGAAGATGGCCACCAGAGTTATTTGCTGTTCGGGCGTCTTGGTAGAGACTATCTCAGCCGTAGTGTGCAAGAAACGCCACACCGCAGGGCCAATATAGTAAGGGAAGCTGACCCGCATTTGTGAATTCTTTACTTCAGTGCGATCGATATACACATCGATGAATGCCACATATTGCGAAAGTTCGCCAGACTCGCGCCCAGACTCTAAGCGTTCGCGCCGTTTCTGTATCCCATTGAGGTAGTGGTGCGTCAAGCGCCATGCCTGTTGAAGCATCAACTTCTGTTTTGGAGCGCATTTGGGAAAGTTTTCTGCAACATCCGCCCCATAGCGCCCAAATTCCCCTGACGTTTTAGTCGCTTCGTACCACTCGTTTAAAGCTGCTTCATCAGGCACCGTGTTGAAGGGAATGTCTGCTGCGGTAATGACGCTGAAGGCAGCCAGCAACTTCGGCATAAAGTCTTCATACCAATATGCTAGTGGCATCATCGCACCATCTATTTGCTCTGATGCCTCCGAGAGGATGACGCGGTTCCACTTCTTCAGGTACTCCTTGGGATCTCCCTCGGATTTGGCAGGTGGCGCTGCCATGTTCTCACTCAGATCCAGGTTTCGCAGTCGGTTGAGTTCGTTGATGGCAAGCACACCCTCGGCAATGTCACGCAAGTTGGGACTATCCTTTTTGATGGTCATTGCCAACTCGACTGCCGCCCCAAACTTCTCCTTGGCGGTGGCAGACTTATCCCGCGCCTGCAACATGGCTTGTTCTTGGGCCAACATTTCAGGAGTTTTTTCTATGGTTTTCCAGTTCTTGATGCGATGCTCTAGTCGGGCATATTCATCTTCGAGGGATTTAACTACTGCATCCAGTAGAGGGTTGCACGCCGAGTCTACTATACCCAATCCTTTATAAAGCCCGATCGCACTCCTGACAAATCGCACAAAATCAGCAATTTTGTATGGCAAGTCTCTCACGCACAGGTGAGTCTCGTGGTTGGCACAGAAACTCTCGCGGAAGCTGCGGTAGGCTGCTCCCTGGATCAGACGAAACAAACCAATCTGCATCTCCAAGCGGGACGTACCGCGCTTCTTCTGGGCTTGTGGGTGTTGGGCAAGTAGTTCTTTTAGCCGCGCTATTTCTCGATTGCAACCGGTGGGTGGTTCTTGTAGATCTTCTAGATTAGGTTCAATAGTGGGAGAAGCTGCCTCGTTGACAGCAGTGGCTATACTTTCGATCGCAGCCGCAGCCTCTGTACTATCTGAAATTTCGGTTATCTGTGCACTGACAACCGGAATCGGCGATTCTTGATCTCCTGTTGTGATCTGTGGCTCATCGGGTATTAGTGTGCAGAATTCCTCAAAGTCAATTAAGGCATTGCCGTCATGGTCTGCCTCTTCGATGATCTCATCGAGCTCTGGCTCTGTCAGCCCAAACGGGCTCATCACATCCTGCATCTCGTTTTTAGTGATTTGACCGCTACCGTTTTCATCAAATACACTAAATGACATTTTGAGACGACTCTGGCGATCGCCTTGCTGGGACACCATCAGCATTTTGAATTCCTCAAAATCGATACTGCCAGACTTGTCTAAGTCCACTTCCTCGATCATTTCGCGCAGCTCGGTTTCGTTAGCACTCTGTCCTAGCGATCGCATCACTTGACCGAGTTCTTCTGATGAAATAGCACCGCTCCCGTCCGCGTCCAATACTTTGAACACTTCCCATAACTTTGCCACCTCTTCTTCAGTCATGGCTTTTTTTTCAATATCCACAGATGTCATACTAAATTTTCCCTAATTTTTTTATTTTATGTCTATTAATTATGGCTAATATAAGTAGGTAATCACAAAAAAAAAAATATTTTGTAAGCTTTTGTAGGGGCTGGTTTCGCCTAGAATATATACTAAGAGAGATGTGATGAGTGCAAAACTCTGCCTATCATGTAATGTTTATTTGAACCCACTTACTTTAATTCGTGATGAATTACGAAACTGTTACAAATGATACTATAACTCTGCATAGTTGCCAGGATTATCGCAATGATTGGGCGTTTTAGTGGGTGAATTAAATAGTTAGAAACCCATCCGTATTTAAGTCACTAAAAAGTTTTTATTGTTGACATTGACAGTTGACTGTGAGTCGATAAACAGAGAATTGCGCTGATATATCGAAGATACATATGGTTGCCACTTGACTCGACTTTGTAATTCCGATGAAGCGCGGATTTGAGCTGAAGCGGTTAAAGTGCGATCTAGACTGAAGGGCGAGATCCTTTTGCATCAGGATTTGAGTTAAAAGTAGACGCAATATTCGGTCATAGTTGAGTGAAGTTAAATCATCTATGATAGCAATCCTATTTCATTTGTGAATAATTTTTCTGCCCAGCACGCGAGCGAGAGGAAGAGGGGTTTTTAACAAATTTCCCCCCTTCCCCTTCTAGTTAAAAATCTCTCAGTTGAGCAGTTTGAACGGCAACTTCTTTAATCTCGGAACCGCGGCGCACCTTCAGTTCCAGAATTTGACCGATTTGGCTGTTTTCCACCAAATTTTGCAACTGTTCGGGTTCAGTCACTCCCTCGCCGTCAATTTGAACGATGACATCCCCCTTGCGAATCCCTGCTTCCTCAGCAGGCGTATTTGGCACAACTCGCATCACTAACACCCCTTTCACTTCCGGCACGATTAAAGGAGCATTGGGGTCAGAATTATTCTCTCTGGCCATTTCAGGAGTCAAAGCAATCATCTGAATCCCTAAAAACGGATGGCTGACTTGTTCTCCCTTGGCTAACTGCGCGTAGATGGCCTTGGCTTTGTCGATCGGAATCGCAAACCCAATACCCATTGCATCGGCTCGAATCGCCGTGTTGATGCCAATCACTTCTCCTCTGCTGTTTAACAGCGGGCCACCGGAATTGCCGGGATTGATGGCGGCGTCGGTTTGAATGAAATCGAGCCGCTTGTCGGGAATGCCGACGGCTGCACTGGAGCGTTTGAGGGTGCTGATAATGCCCAAGGTGACGGTGTTGTCAAATCCCAGGGGGTTCCCCACGGCGATCGCCCAATCTCCCACTTTCACCGCGTCGGAATCTCCCAAGGTGGCCGTCGGCAGGTTTAATTGCTTGGTATTAATTTTGACAACAGCCAAATCTGTTACTTCGTCAGTACCTTGCACTTCTCCTGGAAATGTTCTGCCGTCGTTTAAGGTGACTGTCACTCGATCGGCTTTGTCAACTACGTGAGCGTTGGTTAAAACAATCCCGCTTTTGTCAATGATGAAGCCGGAACCTTGACCGCGCAACCGTTCTTGTCTGGGGGTCAGGCTGCGTAAATCTTCTCCCAAAAATCTGCGGAAGAATGGGTCTTCCATTAAGGGGTCGAGGTTGCGACTGACGGTGCGCTCGGTATCAATACGAACAACTGCCGGCCCGACTCGATCGACAGCCGCTGTCACAAAACTGCCGGTATCCCCTGGGAGTTCCGAACCCCGCAGCGCTAACAGTTGCGGATTCGCAGCGGTGGCTGGGAAACTCTGGAACTGTAAGTTGGGCGGATTGCTGCCATCAGCGGCTGCAGCGGGTGCAGCATTGATTGCTAACGCACTCAGGGCGATCGTCATTCCTAAAATTAGGGCGAACCAACGATCACCGGTTCGAGGGGCGGGGCGAAAAAACTTAAATAGTCGCATAGCGTCAATCTTTGTTAGTCTGGGTTAGTCTGGTAAGGGTGTGCGATCGTGCGGACTCAATAATCTGTCACCATAAAGATCCTAAATATATTTTGACAGTTACAATACATGAGTCACTAGCCCGCACCAACTCAACATATTCTGAATTCTAACTTTTAAATTTCCCTCGTAATACCAGTTTCAAAAAAAGAATGCAACTCTAGGCCCCTGGGCCCAACCATTACCAAATCACTCATTCCCAATCTAAAATCTAAAATCTAAAATCTAAAATGGTATAACCCCAATGATTCTATCTGATACTTCTACTGACAAATCCTTGCCCTCAAATTCCCACCACCATCACGACGCTGAATCAGCCCACCCTCACCATCACGATGAAGAATCGAGGCGGCGGCTGGTAAATCGCTTGTCTCGGATTGAGGGACACGTCCGCGGCATTAAAACAATGGTGCAAGAAAACCGTCCCTGTCCCGAAGTTCTCGTGCAAGTTGCTGCAGTTCGAGGCGCGCTCGATCGCGTAGCGAGAATCATTCTTGACGAACACTTAACTGAGTGCATCGCCAGAGCCGCGAAAGAAGGCAATATTGATACGGAAATCGAAGAGTTGAAAGCGGCTTTGGATCGGTTTTTGCCTTAGCCGTTGCCAATTTTTAAATCGATATAACAAAACCTGCAAATTAGACAAAACTTGCAAGTTATGATTTCTGGCCAATTTTTTAACTACCAGCCGGGAACTCCCTCGGTATATTTAGAGGGGACATATCTGAGCGCTGCGCCCCGTACCCCGAATAAATTACGCCCGCGTGATGGAAGGCTCGTCGGATGGAGGGACGGAAGCCGACAATTAAACTTGGCTACTATGAATCAATCTTCGGGAGCATCTTGATTTTCAATGTACTTCCAAGTGTTGAAATGGTAATTTTTGGTGTTGCATTTTGGACGTACACAAACTATACTATGCAAAGGTCGAAAAAAGGAAGTTTAAAAATGCAACTCACTTACAAATACCGCCTCAAACCCACCAAAGCCCAACTAGCAACAATTGTGGCTCATTTAGAACTCTGTCGCCGACAGTACAACTACCGAATCGGGGAAAGATTTAGGTGGTGGGAAGCCACGAGAACGCCTATCAATGCCTGTCCATTAGTTGTTTCGATAGTCCCTGTTGAGGAGATTTATCAAAACATTCCTTTGACGAGAGTGCAGACTAGGGATGGTAGAAAAAAGGATGAATTAGGCAATCCTTTGACCAGGAAAGGTGATGTTTTCTCGAACATTGAAGGCGGATATGTACAGTGGCAGACGATACAATTGGCTGACCTGAAAAACACAAAAAAGCTATTTCCTGATTATAAAGTGTTAGATTCTCAGGTCTTGCAAGATGTCGTTAACAGAGTGGAAACTTCCTTTTCAAACTTTACTACGCCCGACAAAAATGGCAATCGTAGAGGCAAGCCCAAGTTCAAGGGGCTTCACTACTACAAATCTTTCACATACCCTCAACTAGATAATTTACATATCGTTAAGGATGAGCAAAATAGGATTTGTATCGACCTCGCAAAAATAGGTCAAGTACCGATGGTTTTTCATCGTCCAATACCAACAGGGTTCAAAGTTAAGACGGGGAGTGTCATCAGAAAAGCGGATGGGTGGTATATTTCCTTGACGTTAGAAGATAAGACAGTTCCCGTAACGGTTGCAGAAATTCAACCGACTGATGAAAATACTGTGGGTATCGACCTGGGAATTACTAATTACGTTTATCTTTCTAATGGCGAAAGAGTAGAAAATCCTAGATTCTGGAGGAAGTCGGCTGAAAAATTAGCAAAGCTTCAAGCGAAACTAGCTAAAAAAGTCAAAGGTTCTAAGCCTTGGAAAATTATCAAGGACAGGATTTCTAAACTCCACCAGTTTGTAGCTAGAGCTAGATTAGATTTTCAGTTCAAAATAGCACATGAGCTATTCGGCAAATGTGATGTTTTAGTTATTGAAGACTTGAGTGTCAAAAATCTGACTAGACGTGCCAAGCCTAAGACTGATATTGAGAATGGTAATTTGGTTTATTTGCCCAACGGTCAGTCAGCTAAGAGCGGCTTGAATAAATCAATGCTTGATGCTGCTCACGGGCAGTTCGCTAGCGCCCTAAAATATGTCGCCTGGAAATTGGGTAAAAGCGTTTTGCTTATCGATCCAAAAGGAACTTCTCAGCATTGCTGGAACTGCCTCAATAAAGTCCCGAAAGAATTATCGGAACGCTGGCATTCTTGTCAGTGCCGAGAATCTTTGGATCGGGATGAAAACTCAGCTAAACTCATCAGAAAAATTGGCTTGATTTACGAAAGTGGCGGGGGAACTCCGTCACTCAAAAAAGCCTTTGCAAAAAAGGAAAAAGAAGCCTGCGGTCTAACGGTAAGTGCGATTCGTTTAACCTAAAGTAGGTTGAAAGGCTTACGGG
>NZ_JAUBOZ010000177.1:0-9043 GCF_036700475.1 Microcoleus sp. T2B6
CTTAATATACCATTTCTTTTGTTTTAATATCTAGGAAGTACATCAAAGTTAAAGGTACTCGCAATGTCTAATTGTCGGTTTCCGTACCTACACCCGACGAGCCTTTCATCATGCTAGGTAATTCCCAACGGGGTAGTTCGCGCAGCGCTCAGATTAATCCCCTCTAAATATACCGAGGGACTTCCCGGCTGGTAGTTAAAAACTTTTTGAATCGGCGCGGGTTTAAGATGAAATATTTGTCAGTTGCGGATAGTATTTGTACAAAACCAGCCCCCGCTAGCGAGAGTTTTGAGCTGATGAATCGATCGACTGTAACCCCTGTTGAAATTTTACATCGGTGGCAAGGCGGCGTTAGCGCGATCGCTTCCGACTTCGATCACCTGGCAAGTTGGGAACTTGCGGATGATGTGCGATCGCGCGCTTTTGGCATTACTCCCGATAATGCAGCCGATGTTGTCCGCTGCAAAACCGATTTATTCTTTTCTCTTCTTGACGAACTGCATACTTTCCCCCTAAAGTCAACTGTTTTCCTCGAAACTTTGTGGAATCTTTGGCTGCCGCTGGCAATGCAATTATCGACTGCCAAACAAAGTTTAAACCGTCCTCTAATTCAAGGAATTTTAGGAGGGCAAGGAACGGGAAAAACTACTTTATGCCAAGTTTTGAGGCTGATTCTGGGAAAATTGGGATATTCTACTGTCAGCCTTTCTTTAGACGATATTTATAAGACTTATGCCGATCGCCAACAAATCCAAAAAGCAGATCCGCGTTTAATTTGGCGCGGCCCCCCCGGCACTCACGATATTGACTTGGGAATCGCAGTTTTAGACAAGTTGCGCGGTTCTCAAACTCGCGAATTAGCAGCAGTTTACAATCCCAAATCTGATGCCATAAAACCGGATATAATTAAAAATATAGAAATTCCCAGATTTGACAAATCTGCCTACGGAGGTGCAGGAGATAGAAGTCAACCAGAAATTATTTCGGGTGCGGATATTGTACTTTTTGAAGGTTGGTTTGTCGGTGTGAATCCGGTGGTTGATGCCAAATTGAACGAGTTTTTGGCGGCTGCACCGTTTCCGATTTCCACAGAGGGCGACTGTCAGTTTGCGCGCGATATGAATGCGAAGCTGCACGACTATCTGCCGCTGTGGAACCGATTAGATCGGTTGATGGTTTTGTATCCCCAAGATTATCGCATTTCTCAAGTGTGGCGCAATCAGGCGGAACGGGAAATGATGGCGGCGGGGAAGTCGGGAATGTCAGAAGCCGAAATTAATCGGTTTGTCGAATATTTCTGGAAAGCGCTGCATCCTGAGTTATTTATTAAGTCGATGCTGGAGGGTGATCGGGTGGATTTAGTAATTGAAGTTTTGAGCGATCGCACTGTTGGCAAAATCTGTCGGGCGATCGACTTAAATTTAAGCGATTAGGAAGACTTAAAATTAACGCTTTAAGGACACAACCTTGTTGTGTCCCTACCTTATTGCAGCTTTTAAGGACACAACTTTTTTATGTCCCTACTGTATTGCAGCTTATCGTGCACTCACTTGAGCATTCAGGAGTTATGCAAAAAGTGGTTTGACGCGCGAATTAGAGGGGTAAGGCGCGCCATAAGAACCCTACAATACAGAGGTTTTGCATCGAGGATGGAGAATTGCTAAATTAGCTGCCGGGAGTACCAAGATCGATCGCTTTCTGGATCAAATCGTCGGTAACTTCGCCCGGTGTACCTGCAGGCGTAATGTCGTGAGCCATCGAACGAAAATCAGCGGGATTGCCGCTTGTATCTGCCGGCTTTGCAATATTATCTTGAGCAGCGGGAATAGGAAATTTAGGTGCAGTTGCAGCGGCGGCAGCTTGAGCGCCGGCACCTGTGCGATCGATGTCACTAACGCTGAATTCTTTTGAAGCTTCGTAGTCTGCTGATACATTAACGGTCGGCAACTTTTGTTCTCCAGCTTCCGCGCTTTCAGTGATCTGCTGAGCGTCAAAGTTTTCAATGTTATTGACTTCTGGATTAATTTCAGACATAGCCGACTCCTTGCTAGTTTTATTTAACAATGCACTTTATTAATTATCACTTGAATCCCAAGCTTTTTCATCTACCCGCAGATGTATCGTTGGCTTCTATCTTAAGGATGATTTATCCTAGGGTGGTGCCTTAACATTACACAAGTTTCCGAAAAGAATGCAGCTTTAGGCAAGCTCCAAACCCATACATACTCAGCCATTCCCCATTATTTAATCTCAAATCTCAAATCTCAAATCTCAAATCGTATTACCTCTAGGGGATGGTGACTTGCACTTACAAATCTTGATACTTATATATTCTGGAAACATTTTTAAGGAATTTTATTTATGAACTCACCCGCCGCGACCAATCCTCACTCTCTCTCCAACGACACTCAAAACATCGTTCAGGCAATCAACGGGTTGGGTACAGATGAAAAGCTGGCGCTGCTCTACTTTGTTTATGAAAAAATGGGAGATTCAGTTACACCAGCCGCTCCCGCCGCTGCTGACCCACAATTAGCTCCCATGCTGCTGGATGATTTTTGCAAGCTTTCCCATGACCAACAACTGAATATAATGCGAGGGATTGTCAACGGCGACGACACGCCGTATTCTCACGCTTACGGAGCTTTAACTGCTAACAATCAGTTGGTGGTTTGGTATGCTTGGGCTATTGGTATGGGGGAAACAATTGTCGATATCCCCGAAGGATATGAGGCAACTGAGGCTGTCAATGGCGTGTTGGGTCAAATTGAAGGTCTTGAGTTTGAACAACAAATTACAGTGCTGCGCGACGTAGCTAATACTATGGGCTACACCGATGTTAAACCAATTGCTACTCAGGCGGAAGTAGGGAAAACTTCTAGTCTTTAGATAATAGTCTGCTGTTGCAACCTATCCTACACAAACTCTCCTCCTAGCAGAGAGGGACTCAAGAATAAAGGAATTACCCAAAACCTCTATATGTAGGGTGCGCCTCGGCGCACCCTACCGCTATAATTAGTAGGTAAAACCTTTTTTTGCTGTTAGTCCTATTTATTCTTTCGTGTATTAAGCTGTTGCACATTTAAACTGTGAACTAAAATTTGATAAAGTTCTTGTGGGGAGTAGGGGTTGGGCCAGAAAGCCCGCACAAAAAACACGATTTAGATGCACAACAGCTTAGAGAGAGACGAAAGTCTTTCTATGGAATGAGAATTAAATAACTTACAATTTTGATGGTTTGTGGGATGGGCGTCCCGCCCGTCCAGAAAGGGCGGGCGGGACGCCCATCCCACGCCCTATCGGGAACACTCCCCTGATACAAGGGGAGGAGAGGAAGCAGGATTATTCTTGTTTCCCTATTTAATAAGGGGGGACTTGCGGGGGGTTGAATTGGACTTTTGCAAGAACTCTAATCATCCATCTTATAGCAATTGTTAAAAATCGAAGCACCCCGCGCCGGACTTAGGTCTTGCGATTTCCATACAGATGCTCCCGTATAATCTATATGTATATCTATTTTTTAGCCGCCAAAAAAAATGGGTCAGCAAATGAGTTTTTTCGGATAAATTTTTCGCGGGAATTCTATCCGAAATGTCGAACCTTTTTTGGGCTGACTTTCGACCCTAATTGTGCCCTTCATCATTTTGACTAAAGAGGCAGTAATCGCTAGTCCTAAACCGGTGCCTGGATATTTGCGAGTTGTGGTTTGGTCGGCTTGATGGAATTTGTCGAAAATGTGGGGAAGATCGGTTTCACAGATGCCGATTCCTGTATCCCGAACGGTGATAATTAGCCGATCGCGATTTAATTCCCGCACCTCAATGTAGATGCTGCCCTCATGGGTGAATTTAACCGCGTTGGAAACGACATTGGTCAAAATTTGCCGCAGGCGCAACTTGTCATTAACTATAAACTGATCCTGCAAGCACACGCTGACGGACATGGCCACATTCTTATCGGTGGCTTGATTTCCGAATTCCAAGGCCACATCCATTACTAAATGCGCTAAATGAAATTTTTCAATTTTTAATTCTGTGCGGCCACTCTCGATTTTGGAGAGGTCGAGGATATCGTTAATCAGCAGTAGCAGATTTTTGCCGTTATGTAAAATGCGCCCCACCATTTCTGTTTGCTGGGCGGTCAGCAGTTGTTTGTGCTGGCGCAGCAGCAATTGGGAAAAGCCGATAATCGAATTCATTGGAGTTCGCAATTCGTGGGACATGATGCCCAAAAATTGCGATTTTAACTTGGCTGCTTCTAGCAGTTCCAATTTTTGCTGTTGAAGGCGTCGCGCCTGATTTTCCAGTTCTTCCTGCTGGCGAATTAGCAGCTCGTTTTGCAAGTCTAAAAGCTGTTCCTGCTTTTTTAATTTTTCGATCGCCAGCGCGTTGTTAATCGCGATCGCAGCTTGTTTTCCCATAACCGCCAGCAGTTCCTGAGTATGCGCGTCAATCGCCGTGCTGTCTTTCCCGTTGCCGATGGCCAACACACCCAAACGCCCGCTTGGCCCCGACTCGATCGCCGCTGCACAAGCCGCCGCCGGCAACAAGCCTTTGCGGTACTCCGACCGCCACAGTACAGACTCTCCCGTCGCAAATGCTTTCCACAGCAGCTTGTTTTGCACGTGCGGGGTTTTGCCCTTACCAAAGTTTTCCGTGCCCCCGACAGCGCTGAGTTTGAGGCCGCTGCAATCCGACTCCAGGAGAGCAACTAGGCAAAATTCCGCTCCGGCGATCGCCTCCACAGTCGCGTCCGCGATGGCTTGCAACAATTCACCCCAATTACCCGCGCGCTGGCTCAATATATTTGTAAACCGCTCTATCACCTGTAAATCCCGCCCAGCCTCTATTACCGTCCGGGTTTCGCACAATTTTTCAGCTTTGAAGTTAGCTTCCGAGCGCGCTTGATGGCGCCAAAACTCTGGTTCTGCTTGGGGATCGGCTTGAGTTTGTTTGATCGGTTCCATATCCATGTAGGTTCCCACCCACTCCAAAACTTCCTGACTGTCGGGGTTAGCGGGCCATCCTCTGGCCACGTTCCAGCGGTATGTGCCTTCTCGCGTCTGCAGACGAAATAGAATTTCGTAGCTTGGCGGCGGGAACTTAGAAGTGTGCGATCTCGCCAACAGACGAGGGCGGTCTTCTGGGTGGACGCGCGCCAGATAGCCGAAACCTAAAGCTGCTGCTGCTGGTACCCCGGTGTACTCCTCCCAGCGCTGACTGAAATAAGTCGCCCGGCCGTCAGCATTTGTTTTCCAAACTATCTGAGGAATTGCCGAGCACAGGCGATCGTCCTGAGTTTGGCAGTCGCCAACTTGCGGTTGGGGGGATGTTATTTCAGATACTTTGTGTAAGATTTCCGAGTCGGAAAACTCCGAGGGAAAAGACTTATTGCCGTGATACTGAGTCATAACAGGTTATATAAATAAGCGTTGGACTAGAGCCCTAACACCGATTAAAGACTCGTGCTGCTAGCTTTATTGATTTTGAGGGCCCAAGTGCATCAAAATTTTTTATACTTTAAATTTATCTGGGTAGTGGTATCCTTACCTCTATCAACGGGCGGACAATGAGATAATTCAGTTAAACTATTGAAACATTGAGAGCTTACCTGTCCCGATCGGGCTCGTGCAGGCATCGCCGCAAAATAACTTAAAAATTAACTTGCATTCTTGGCGGCTGCATGAGTATGCTTAAAAATGATGTGCGACCTGTAAAACCCTAAATCAGGACACATTCTCAAATTTTCTCAGTTTAGCTGAGTCAGTTGACGATATTTTAAAAATTTAGCGGGCTATTGGAAGAAAGATGAGTAAAATTCGCGTTGCTTTGGTAGAAGACCATGACCTGACAAGAGTCGGCATCCGCACTGCTTTACAACAGCGTGAGACGATAGAAGTTGTCGGCGATGCAGCTAACGCTACAGAGGGATTGAAACTGCTTCAGTCTTCAAAACCTGACGTGGCAATTGTAGACATTGGCTTGCCGGATTTTGATGGCATTGAACTTACACAAAAGTTCAAGAAATCGGTAGCGGAGTCCGATCCTGATACAAAAATTTTGATCCTGACTTTTCAGGACAATGAAGAAGAAGTTCTGGCAGCTTTTGCCGCCGGAGCTGATTCTTACTGCATGAAAGATATTAGCTTCGATCAGTTATTAGATGTAGTAAAAGTAACTCACGAAGGTAACTCTTGGATCGATCCGGCGATCGCCCGTATCGTCCTGAAACAAGCTCGCACTCAGGAACCTGCGCCGGAAGAACCGAAGGCTGAGGGCAAAAGAGTCACAATTAAGGCGGCCGAACCTGAGTTTAGTCACATCATTGAGACTTACCCTTTAACCGAGCGGGAATTAGAGGTTTTGGAACTGATCGTGCAGGGTTACAGCAATGCTGCAATCGCCGAAAAGCTGTACATTACTGTCGGTACAGTCAAGACTCACGTCCGCAATATTTTGAACAAGTTGTGCGCTGATGACCGCACTCAGGCAGCCGTTCTCGCCCTGCGTTCTGGCTTGGTTGGATGAAGCCTTATCATCAGGCCAAATCAAGTTAAAAGTAGGGTGCGCTGGGCGCACCTTACTGCCACTGATTTATGGTGTGCAGTGTACACCGACTGACTAATTGTTACCAAAAAATTAGGGCAGGCAGTGTGCACTAGCCGAGCAATTGTTGGTTGTTAAAAAAGTGATAAAGTTTAAACCCGCATCTATCCCAGTACAGATATTTTTTTAAATATTAAAAAAAACGAATCTACCTTAAGATAGATGCTAAAAAACTATCGTAGTACCAATACTTATTGTTGAGCGATCCCCAGTTAAATAAACTTCGATCGCACTGCCGATATGGCGCGATTTCACTTCATAAAAGGCGCAGGCACAGGCCAGATGACGATACTTTTAGGAATAGTTAAGCCTTAAAGAAATTATATCCGTAGAGTGATGCTGAGTTCGCTTAAATTTGCGAAATTAAAAGTATCTACTGCTACTGAAATATTTTAGAAAGAGGTATTATGGCCGCTCCAATTGAATTCAAGTTATTTGCTCCCTACAACAAAGGAGCTGCCTTGATTGGCTCTTTTTCTAATTGGGAAGATATTCCGATGGAAAAGGACAAAGAGGGGTATTTCCGCACGCGAGTTGAGTTGGAGGATGGCGTTTATCAATACAAATTCCGCGTTCAGTCGAAAAGCTGGTTTGTGGAACCAGATCAGTGGGTAGATGTGGTCGATCCCTACGCGACTGACATCGACAATCCCACTCAAAACGGCATTGTTCGGATCAAAGATGGCGATCGCATTGTCGATACCTACGTCTGGAGACACGACGACAAACCGCTGCCAGCCGATCGGGAATTAGTGATTTATGAAATGCACATTGCCGACTTTTCCGGTGGCGAAGATGATCCCTTCGCCCGCGGCCAGTACAAGCACGTCGTCGAAAAACTCGATTACCTAGTCGAACTCGGCATCAACGCGATCGAACTCATGCCCATCAAGGAATACCCAGGCGACTACAGTTGGGGCTACAACCCCCGCTACTTCTTCGCTGCCGAGTCCAGCTACGGAACCACAGAAGAACTCAAAAACCTGATAGACGAGTGTCACGGGCGCGGGATTCGCGTCATCATGGACGGGATTTACAACCACTCGGAAGCATCGAGCCCCCTCACTCAAATCGATCACGATTATTGGTACCACCACGAACCCCGCGATCCTGACAACAATTGGGGCCCGGAATTTAACTACGAATTCTACGACGAAAACCTAGGAACTTTCCCGGCGCGCCAATTTGCTGGCGATACACTCCGCTTCTGGATTCAAGAATATCATCTCGACGGCATTCGTTTCGACGCGGCGCGACAAATTGCTAACTACGATTTCATGCACTGGGTAGTTCAAGAAGCCAAAGATGCCGCCGGCCCCAAACCGTTTTATACCGTTGCCGAATACATTCCCGACAATCCCAGCATCACCAATCTAGACGGGCCGATGGACGGCTGCTGGCACGACAGTTTCTATCACTGCATCGTTCCACAACTGTGCGGCGACTTTTTTGATTTAGAACGCCTTAAAGATGTGATTGACTGCAAGCGGCAAGGTTACTTGGGTGCTACGAATGTAGTGAATTATTTGACCAATCACGACCACGATCGCCTTTTTGCCGAATTGGGTTCGTGCGGGATTTTGGATGAAGCAGCATTCAAGCGAGCGAAGTTGGGAACGGTGGTGTTAATGACAGCAGTTGGCGTGCCCCTGATTTGGATGGGCGAAGAATTTGGCGAATACAAAGCCAAAACAATCGAGCAAGCTAAAATTGACTGGACGCTGCTAGGAAATGACCTCAATAAAAGTTTGTGGGAATACTACAAAGGCTTGATTCACCTGCGTAAAAATAACCAAGCACTTTACACAGAAAACATCGACTTTTTCCACGAAGACCCCGAATCGAAAGTTTTTGCTTACACTCGCTGGAACGATGAAGGTTCGAGAGTTGTAGTAGTGGTGAATTGGTCGGAAAATTATCTAGCGGGTTACACCGTTCCCAACTTCCCGGCAAACGGAAATTGGCACGAATGGACGGGGAATTATGATATTGAATCGGGCGATGACAATATTATGATTGACTTGCCGGAATACGAAGCCAAAGTGTTTGTTTGGCAGTAAGGCAACGGAGGACAAAGGCTTTCGCCGTTTCCCTACCCCAAAATAATCATTATGTAGGAAAACGGCACTGCCTTTCGTCGTGTCAACTTAATCTATCAGTCCGCCAGTCCTCCCACCCGGCAGTCCGCCAGGGACTGAAGTCCCTGTCTAATAGCTGAAGTCCTCTGAAGAGGACTAATGAGTTTTTCAGTCCTCTTCAGAGGACTTCGGCTTTGAGGCAGGGGTTTCAACCCCTGCCGGACTGCCGGAGTGCGGGTTTAACGCTAAGTTGACACCTATGGGCATGGCGCCGTGTCCTACTCTGCTACACAAATACTAGACAAGTCTCGACATTTGCTTCTTACTTCATCGGGAGCATGGGAGCGGTTATCCCTCAGT
>NZ_JAUBOZ010000236.1:0-1564 GCF_036700475.1 Microcoleus sp. T2B6
CCAGGGTAAACGCATCTAAATTAAGTCCTGCAAATCTATAGAAGCTGACGAAAAAACAGGTTGCTCGTTCAAAATGGAGACTCTGGCATTGCTCCAGACTCGCTTGCGAGATTCTGCCGACTTATGAGTACCATATAAATGTAATACCGATTGCGTTTGGTGCTGCACCTCCTCGGACAGGTCATTATGGCTTTTGGGTTATGTTGATTGAACCCCTTTCACTTCGATGTACTCGCGGACATGATATTCAGCAGGAAGTCGTTATCTATGCCCGCTCGATATCGCTTCATCGCCAGACTCATCTTAGAAGGTTCACGCTCTTTGCAAGTTGACGCTTAAACGGCGCAATAGTCCCAGGTTTTCCGAGGCATATCCCTGGCGAATCCGACAGGCATCTTCGTTGAAGGTTACATCAAGTACGAAGATGCAAACTGTTCTCGATACTCCAGTGGGATCGAATCGCCCGGTTGTGTTGCTGAGCATCTGCTTCCAAGGAGCTGAGGTAGAAGCCAACTTCCGTTGTCGTTGTGTTCCACAATTGACGGGTTCGCTTGACCATGACAATAGTAGTTAAGCCCACCCACAAGCTTTGCCGATGCAACGGTGGTAGTTGATTTATCGGTACTGCCCAGACCTGACGGGTTTCAATCCGATGGTGTCCCGTCTCCACCGTTTTGTGATAATCATACTCAACCCCATGCCAGTTCCGGGCAATAGCCTGCTCAAACCAAGCCGCCACTTGGTCGCTTAGTTTTTTCTGATTGCCTTTGAGGGCTAGCACATACTCTCCTCCGGCTTGCTTGAGCAAGCTGGGCAATCTCTGTCTGTGTTCCCATTGCATCCAGCGTCACCACAGCCCCTTTGAGGTTGAGTAACTTTAGTAGGAGGGGGACGGCTGTAATTTCATTCGACTTGCTATCAACTTTGTGTTGAGCCAGTACCAAGCCGTGTTCACTGCTCCAGGCACTTACTTACACTATGTAGCGCTTTGAGCTTCCCCTCCCGGTCATAGGAACCGGGAGGCCGTCTTGCCGTCGATATGAATTACCTTGATGCCCAGTCTCTCGGTGATGCTGCTCACCCACAAAAGAAAACTCTCCTGTATCGCTTGCGGATCGAGCATCCCAAACACTCGGGCGAAGGTATCGTGGGATGGAACCCCGTGGGGCAAATCTAAAAACGTCTCCAACCAAGATTGCTTAGCCTTGCCATAGGTTTCTATCGCCACAAACCCATCGGCAGCTGAGAGGACTGCCAAAAGAGCAATGGTGATAATCTGTGTCAAACCATGATATTTCGTTCGTTCCACTCGCGGATCTTGGATGTGCTGGAAATAGTTGAGAACACTGTTTCTGAGTATTTTAGCCTCACGCACTTGTTCTGGCCTGACAACGGGACAACCAAAGCCTCTAGCCATACGCTTATTCCGGGATATCCAACCTTAACGTCTATTGAAGATGTCCTCTAGCCAATCTATTATGCACGTTGACTAAGAAAAAATCCCTTTCCTCTTGGTGGCGTTTTGTCAAGTACAATTTATACAAAATTAGATGCGTTTACCCTG
>NZ_JAUBOZ010000237.1:0-1526 GCF_036700475.1 Microcoleus sp. T2B6
TGGGGGAGGGGGAGAGGGGGAGAGTGGGAGTGGGGGAGATTTCGGGGATGTCGATCGCCCTTCCTTCCAATATTTGTTGGCGTGCGGTTTGCAAGTTTTGGGCGATCGCCCAACCGTCGGATTGCAACCGTTGTAGAGTCAAGTCTGGAGAGTCAATCAAATCTCTGAGGGCTGCGGCGACTTTCCCAAAATCCGGCAATTGCAGCATTCCAGCCAAACCGGAGAGTTGGTAGTAAACCTGGTTGAGGGCGGTGACGCTTGTTGCCAAATCTGCTTCGGAAGCTTGGGAAAGCTCGGTTTCTAGGCGATTGAAGAGTGCCGGCACTTGCTGTTCAAAAATCAGTTTCAGCGTTTCCGGGGCGGACGATTGGCTGACTGCGGGAACTTGCGGCGGTTCTGACTTGCCGTACTTGGCCTGGAACTGGGCGAAAATTTGGGCGATCGCCTCCAAGTTTTCCGTTTGATCCGGAGTTGTAATATCGGAGTGTTGAACTGATTCGATCGTAATCTTTTTGAGAGCATCCACCCCCTGCAGCAAAACACTCACAGTAGTCGGTTCCAGGGCCGCCAAGTCTGTGCGATCGCGCAAAATGACAAAACAGTCCTCCAGCGTGTGAGCCGCCGCCGATACGTTTTGAAAGCCCAACATCGAACCCGCACCTTTAATCGAGTGAGCGGCCCGAAACATTTCTTTAACTGCAGCTTGTCGCTCTTTCAAACCCGCAGCTTCCATCGCCAGCAGATTTGTTTCCATTGACTGGAGAAACTCTTCGCATTCTGCGGTGAAAGCATCTATTAATTCGTTTAAATCGTCATCATTCATATGAGCGGCCAAGATAAGCGGCCAGTAGTTTTGAACTCTTACCGATAACCTCGGTTCTTTGCTAATCGTTTGAACTCAAGGAATTTTCTAAGGAATTTTCTTTCGTTATTTCCGATCGCAAGCCAAGTTGTTGCCGCACTGCTTGCAATGATTTTCCTCTTTTTGCCTTCGGGCGATCGCTTGGAGGTGGCACATCGTCAGCCGAAATAACTGGTTTTTTTAGAGCAGCAAGGAGTTGGTTTAATTCTTCTTGAAGTTCTTCCACTGATTCTCCAAAAGGTGCGGTTTCTTTTTCAGAGCAGGCTGCGATCGCACCCTTATCGTCATAATACACCGTGCGAATTGTGTACCCGCCATCCTCAAAAAATACTCGATAATCCCAGTTCATCATAGTTCTTCCTCTTCTCCTTGAAATATGTATATATTCTCATGCTTGCCAGCGATGCGATCTCTACTGACAATTTTAACTTGCTTGTCAACTTTGTACAAAACCTGATATACGCCCACTCTCAATTCCCATTCTGCTGTATTATTTGGACGCAGGGCTTTCCGGTTGCGCGTCTCAGTAGTGGGTTCATAACAAAGGTTAGCCTCAATACCGTCAACAATTACATTCTGTTCGTGTTTCGTGAACGAACCTGACGGTCAACTGAGTACAGTTAGACCGCAGGCTTCTTTTTCCTTTTTTTTCTCATGCTTTTTT
>NZ_JAUBOZ010000238.1:0-1524 GCF_036700475.1 Microcoleus sp. T2B6
CTCCAAACCCATGCCTTTTAACCATTCAGAGATTATCTCTTTACACTTTTGAACAACGGTTAAATCACGCGCGAGAATTACGAAGTCATCGGCGTATCTTATTAAGGATATGCTTTTACATTTCTGTTGCCAGCTTATTTGTCCTTTTCCTGTTGACTTTTTAATGTCCAAGGTTTTGGCAAATTCCTTAATTCGATGTTCCATCCCGTGGAGAGCTATATTAGCCAGTAGTGGAGAAATGACTCCACCCTGGGGCGTACCCTCAAGTGTGGGAAACAACTGCTGTGGGTCCATCACCCCCGCTCTGAGCCATGCCCTGATTTGGCGGCGCAAAAGCGGGAATGTATTTAATTTTTTAAGCAGTGCTTCATGGTCGATTTTGTCGAAGCATTTGGCGATGTCGGCATCTAGCACATATTTTTGCTTATACCTAATCGCATTAAATATTGCCCCGATAGCATCTTGGCACGAGCGTCCAGGTCTGAACCCATATTGGTTCGGTTCAAATCGCGCTTCCCATTCTGGTTAAGCGTGCCAGTTTAACAAGCGCCTGCAATGCCCGGTCTTTCATTGTCGGGATTCCTAAAGGTCGCTTCTCTTCTGTACCAGGCTTGGGAATCCATACTCGCCTGGTTGGGCTGACCTTTGAACTCAGGTTTATATTTCCTATTAGGTCAAGGCGTTGCTTTGGGGTTAGTGATTTGACACCATCCACACCTGCCGTCTTTTTTCCTTTGTTATCCTGAGTAACCCTACGAACCGCTAAGCATTTTGCAGCCCAGGACTTCATCAACAACTTTTGGAGTCTGCGAAGTGCCTTAATATCACCACGATTGGCGGCTTGATAGATTCTTTTCTGCAACTTGAACACGACTTTTTCCAGCTTTCGCCAGGGGGTCTTGTTCCATTCATACATCGGTTTTACCGTGCTCATGACTTTTACATTGCTACTGGAGGCTCTATCTTCCGAGACACCGTGGGTCTGTCTGCATATCTCCCTCGTTACAGGGGAGCTTTCGCTTTTGACCCAATCTCTCCTTGCCGTTGCATCCGGTTAGCACCTACTCTGAAAATCGACTTTTCCAGAGAGCAAACGGTAGGTTATTTCGTTCCTGTTCGTCTTTGTTTAGAGCTTTTAGGGTGGTACTTTCCACCGGGTTTATTACAGAGTGCTTAGTTGGTCAAGCAAACAATCGCCAACCCTGCGGTAAATTGAAGGTAGAGTCCCTTTATTACCCATCCTTGCCCTTTTGGGACTCAAGCGCGTGTCAACCTGTTTCGCTGGTTATCGCTCACGATGGTTCGGATGTACTTTTGCTTTCGCTACCCATAAACTCCTGCTCGACGGGATTCTAGAATAGGTTTTCCAGTTACCGCCTTTTCACCCCGCTTTACGGATTGATGGCTAGTCGCTACCGTAGGGGTGATGCTTTCACCGCTGCACCTGCGGGATGGGACTTGAACAGTGTTCTCACCCACAAGACGAATAAGTTGTCATCTAACAAGGGATTAAAGTGCGAACTC
>NZ_JAUBOZ010000239.1:0-1518 GCF_036700475.1 Microcoleus sp. T2B6
CCGGAGATGTCCGAATGGGGCAACCCAGTAAGCATCAGTTGAATACATAGACTGATAGCGGCGAACCCAGCGAATTGAAACATCTTAGTAGCTGGAGGAAGAGAAAGCAATAGCGATTTCCCAAGTAGTGGTGAGCGAACGGGAAACAGCCTAAACCAGAGGTTTTTACTTCTGGGGTCGTGGGACAGTCAATTAACGTATCTTCAAGCTAGACAAAGCAGTTGAAAGCTGCACCAGAGAAGGTGAAAGTCCTGTAGTCGAAAGTAGAAAAGAGCGTGACTGTATCCCGAGTAGCACGGGGCCCGTGAAATCCCGTGTGAATCAGCGAGGACCATCTCGTAAGGCTAAATACTACTGTGTGACCGATAGTGAACCAGTACCGCGAGGGAAAGGTGAAAAGAACCCCGGAAGGGGAGTGAAATAGAACATGAAACCGTTAGCTTACAAGCAGTGGGAGGACGATTTAACGTCTGACCGCGTGCCTGTTGAAGCATGAGCCGGCGAGTTATAGGCAGTGGCAGGTTAAGACCCTATGGGTTGCAGCCAAAGCGAAAGCGAGTTTGACAAGAGCGCCCGTGTGAAAGCACAGGTCACTGTTTATAGACCCGAACCCGGGTGATCTAACCATGTCCAGGATGAAGCTTGGGTAACACCAAGTGGAGGTCCGAACCGACTGATGTTGAAAAATCAGCGGATGAGGTGTGGTTAGGGGTGAAATGCCAATCGAACCCGGAGCTAGCTGGTTCTCCCCGAAATGTGTTGAGGCACAGCGGTCGAGATTAAGTTTAGGGGTAAAGCACTGTTTCGGTGCGGGCTGCGAGAGCGGTACCAAATCGAGGCAAACTCTGAATACTAAACTGGTACTCGGCCAGTCAGACGGTGGGGGATAAGCTTCATCGTCAAGAGGGAAACAGCCCAGACCACCAGCTAAGGTCCCAAAATGACTGCTAAGTGATAAAGGAGGTGGGAGTGCAGTGACAACCAGGAGGTTTGCCTAGAAGCAGCCACCCTTAAAAGAGTGCGTAATAGCTCACTGGTCTAGCGCTCCTGCGCCGAAAATGAACGGGGCTAAGCAGTCTACCGAAGCTGTGGAATAAATGATTTAAAAGTCATGTATTGGTAGGGGAGCGTTCCGCAACGGTGTGAAGCACTAGCGACAAGCAGGTGTGGACTGTGCGGAAGTGAGAATGTCGGCTTGAGTAGCGCAAATGTAGGTGAGAATCCTACACCCCGAAACCCTAAGGGTTCCTCCGCCAGGCTCGTCCGCGGAGGGTGAGTCAGGTCCTAAGGCGAGGCAGAAGTGCGTAGTCGATGGATAACGGGTCAATATTCCCGTACCTGACATTGTTGGTGCAGAGGGACGGAGAAGGCAATCGCCAGCCGGATGTTGGTTACCGGTTCAAGTATTCGAGGTGTTGAGAGACGGAGAAAACGTCTTGAGCTGAGGTACGAGTACGACCTCCCACGGGAGGGAAGTGGTAGATGTCAGGCTTCCAAGAAAAGCTCTAAACACCATAA
>NZ_JAUBOZ010000240.1:0-1515 GCF_036700475.1 Microcoleus sp. T2B6
TGATTTACAGAGCTCGATTGCTGTGCGGCTGTGCGTTCCTGCTGTTCTACTGTGGCCGCAATTTCTGTGGAAGAACTGGCGATCGTATTTGCTACCTGATTGATTGGTCGGATAATTTTATCAAAAATAAATAATACAATAAATGAACCCAATACTACAGCAACAACCGTACCTCCTATAGAAACAATCGTCGCTAATTGCTCCGACTGTTTTGCTAATTTTGTTCGTTGAACCAGTAAAGCATCTTCTACCGTAAGCATTTCTGCCAGCTTCTCCCTAATTTCATCCATTAATATCTTGCCTTTCCCTGAAATCACCAAGGCTCTTAGCTCTGGTTCTTTACCCGCCCTTTTCAGGGATATAGTTTCCGCTAATTCATCTAGTTTTTGCTGACCCAAATTTTCTACTTTCTCCAATTTTTTCACTTGTTCTGGGTTATCTTTTATTAACTCTTTTGTCTCATTTAGTGTTTTATAAAAGGCTATTTGACCATTTTTATAAGGTTCTAAAAATTCCTCCTTGCCAGCGAAGATAAACCCCCGCTGTCCTGTTTCAGCATCCACTAAATCTTTTTCTAGGGCTTGCAAATTTGTCTGGACTACATAAGTGTGCGTTTGCCACTCAATAGCTTCGGCTAACTTATCCATACTCAATTTAGTGGCAAATCCGATGCTAATCATTAAGAAAAAAATTGAGCCGAAGCCCAAGGGAACTACTTTACTAAGCCGAATAATATTGTGCCACATTGCACTTTCTACTCCTTGATTCGTTGTTGACTTTTGTGGGGGAAGTTGCAGCGTCAATAATTTCCTGATGTTTTTCACCCAAGTAGTTATTTAATCCCTAATACTAATTCATAATTAATGCCCGTTTTTTCGTGGGAAAAACTTCCAGCGTTTTTTTTTGCTTTCCTTGCTTTACTAACTCAACCATTGACTCAGACTCATCAATAAAAATCTGGCCAAACTTAATGTTGAGCAAGCGATGCAGGTCAAAGTCTTTAGGATTAAGGGTGGTTTTGCCTGCTTTGATTTTGCATAAATCCTGTTTATTCGATTGTAGCTGGAAATTCAGGAACCAAACCCAAAAATCGTCAAATTCTCTCCCGCACTTTTCCTCTCTCTCACTATTGATTGGGGTTCAAGTCGATCGCAGAGCGTGTTAAAACCTAGTTAAGCAACAAAATTTTGAGTTCATGGAAATAGTAGTGACGCTGGTGCTGGGTTCGGTGCTGTTTGTCTAGGAAATGCGGTTCGGGCGGGTGTTAGTTCCATCGTCCGTTACAGAAGAGGATTTGTTTAAGGGCAGAAATTCGATCGCCCTGGCTTTGGCGATGCACTCGCGTGCGAGTGTGTTGACTTGGATGCCGCAGGTTGGACAAGCTGGGAGGGCTGCCAGATCAATTCATCACTCAATGCTATCAATTGCTAGTCTGCTAGCCCAAAACACTGAGCACCCTTTAGACAATTGAATTGAGATTTTGGGCTGCATCGTTCAATTGTTGAGTGCCTACTT
>NZ_JAUBOZ010000009.1:0-87140 GCF_036700475.1 Microcoleus sp. T2B6
ACCCCAGCCAAGGCGGGGCAACCGGGCGTGGGTTTTGCCCCTACAAGAATTACACGAATCATTTAGGATTGCTATAGTGAGGAATGCAAGTCCTCTGATTTTTATGAGGACTTGCATTCCAATACTGCCAACCAATTTTATTGTGGTTGTTCGAGTAGGGTGTGCTGGGCCGCGCACCTTACTAATACACCACTGGAATAAAAATTTAATTCGCCGTTTGTTCCGAAGATTGATCCCAGAAATTAGCTTGAGGAATTTTAAAATCCGACTTAACCAAAACTCCCGGTTCTCGCTGCACCGGCAGCACATCTAAAGTATCCGTTTGCGCGCAATATTTTAAATCTTCAATAACACCTAAACCGAGGAGGCGCTGGCCGTGGCTAGCCCTTTCCAACAATTCGTGCAACCGATCTTGCCAGTGCAAATAAAGAGCAATAGCCCCAAATACTTCATCGTTACCAGCAAAATCGCTCGCAGGAATACCGCTTTCTGCTAGGAGACTTTGGGCGATCGCACCAGCACAAACCGTATCTTCCAACGAATAACTCCCTTCCCAACCAGAACCCACAATCCAAATAGTTTCCGGCCGTTTATTTAACAAAAACTGCACCACAGATTTGCGGTTAATCAAAGCCGCCGTTAACACCGTTGCAGCAGCTTGCACTCGCTGCAGAGCCCGAGTACCGTTAGTTGTGCTGATAAAAATTCGCTTCCCAGTCACCTTTTCTGGCGTGCAGTCGAAGGGAGAATTCCCCATGTCAAATCCATCAACTTTGCCGCCGCCGCGCTCTCCCGCGCGAATCCGCTTATCTGCAGGCCATTTTTCGCTCTCGGCCATCAGCTTATCTAAGTCGCTGAAAACTTGGACAGCTTCCGCCCCATTATTGAGGGCTGTTGCCATTGTCGTAGTCGCCCGCAGCACATCAACTGCGATCGCGCAAGCCGGCATTTTGTCGGCTGGCGTAAGTTCCGGGGTATGGTAAATAAAAAGCTTCACTTTTGGGCTACCTGCGATAAATCCTCATCAGCAATAATAATAGAATTTGTACCCTGAGCGTAGTCGAAGGGCTTTCTTCCTTCTTCCTTCTTCCTTCTTCCTTCTTCCTGCTTCCTTCTTCCTTCTTCCTTCACCTATATGTCAAAACAGCTAAATTCAAACCCCGCCCACGCCGCCATTACCGCACCAATTCGACTCCTGGCAGGCTTCACCTATCCTTTGCGAGCTTTCACGCTGATTTTGCAAACTCCCAAGCTGTGGAGTTATGTATTAGTTCCCGTGGTGCTAAATTTTATAATTGGTATTGGTCTTTATTTAAGCTTGCTATTTCCCAGTTTGGCAGGGATAGACGTTTTAGTTGCCGATTTATCCGTCCGATTTAACGCTCTAATTGCGAGTTTTCCCGCTTGGCTGAGCTTTCTCGGTGTGTTAACAGTTGCTTTCGGCTGGCTGCTGCGCTTACTCCTAGTGTCAGGACTTTTGCTGATAATTGGATTTTTGTTAGTGCAGTTTGGCGTGATTTTAGGTTCGCCGTGGTACGGCAAACTTTCCGAACAATTGGAACTGCTGCGGAACGGTCAATTGCCCGCAGAAGCACCAATGAATCTGGCGAGTAGTTTTGGGGATATTCAAAGGGCGATCGCCTTTGAACTGCGAAAACTACAAATTTTGTTGAGCGTCGGTATACCCCTGCTGCTGCTAAATTTTATCCCTGGTGTCGGCTCTATTCTTAGCAGTTTGGGTGGCGTTGCTTTGGGCGCGACTATTGTCTGTTTGGACTTTTTAGATGCACCTTTGGAGAGGCGGAGGCGACCTTTTCAGGAGAAGTTGGAGATTATTTGGGCGAGTTTGCCGGCCAGCGGGAGTTTTGGTTTGGTTTGTTTGGGTTTGGTGAGCATTCCGCTGTTGAATCTGTTGGCGATTCCGCTGTGCGTGACGGCGGGAACTTTGTTTTTTTGCGATCGCATTTGGCCGGCCCGCTTTGCCCCAGAAGAAACTCATAGCGATCGAGAAACTAACATTACAACTTAAAAACTAGGGAGATGCTTCTTCCTTCGGCTGACTCTGGGAGTTAATACCCCAAAACGGGCTTAACAACAGCCAGCTAATGAAGAAAAAGGATGCTGTAAATAGCTGGACAATATCGATCGCCGACAAATATCCGTCAGATAATAGTGCAATAGTTCTATCTGTCAGCCCGAATATCCAAGAGAGAATCCCAAACAGCCAAATGCCTTTTTGGAGCATGGGCAAAAATGCTGAAACTTCGGAGTTTTGCTGCTTCTTCATTGATTTAGCCCTTGTTTGCGAAGAATCTGATTAACGGGGGCACCCCAAGGGCTTAAGGATTTTTGGTGTCTCCTCGGATTCCCTTTGTTATCTATATGTTAAGAAATGTTTCCCGATCTGACAACGCGCCCTGGGAGGGATTTCCGCATCTATCTCAAGAGGTAGCCCCAGCGCTAAAAAAGAGTGATATTTGCTACACTTTGGTAGCCACGCTAGAGATTTTGCCGAGTTTTTGAGGGGTAAATTGCTGAGTACGGTAGTGGCAGGCTCTCTTGGCACCGCGCCTAGAAAAGAAAGCTTGTAATTTATTTTGAAGTGTGTCATACTACATAACGAGCAAGTTTGGTTCAAGAACGATCGTGAGGTTTGTACTGAGGAGGGAAAGTTATCAAAGCCCTAAAAGCCACAGGACAAACAATTCGATTATCAGTATTAACCAGGCTTGATATGAGTTCAGCGTCAATAAAATCGAACAATGCCACGCTTAAATCAGATTATTGCGATCGAAAAAGGCATCAAAAGCCGCTCCGTCCAAGAACTAGCAGAAGCTCAAAAAGCGCTCCAGAAGCCCGCTGTGCTTTCTGGAATCTCCCGCACTTACCGTCCCAAAGACGAAGAAGGCGAACAACTGCCGCCAGAGTCCAAAAAAGTTGAAGTCAAAGCAGAAGAGATTATCCGCAAAACGACTGAAGTTTTGACCAAACTCTTCGACGTAACCGCAACCAAAGATTGGACAAATTGTAGCGCTCGTGCTGACGTAACTGTAGACGGAAACGTGCTTTTGAGCCAAGTTCCTGTCAGCTATTTGCTATTCATTGAAAAGCAGTTAGCAGATTTGCAAACATTCATCAAAAAACTTCCAGTCTTAGATGCTTCCGAGACGTGGAACTTTGATGCTTCGGCAGACTGTTGGGCAACTGAACCGGTGCAAACTCTCAAGACTTTTAAAACTCCGCGCAATCACGTTAAAGCTGAAGCTACCGAACACCACCCGGCGCAAGTCGATGTTTATTACGAAGATCTTACGATCGGCTATTGGCGGACTGTCAAGTTTTCTGGAGCTTTGCCTGCTGCGCGGCGGATCAATGAGTTGCTGCAAAGGGTGGAAATCTTGCAGCAAGCTGTTATGTTCGCCCGCGAAGAAGCTAACAATTCTGAAGTTGAGGAACAGAGAGTGGGAGAGCGAATTTTTCAGTTTATTTTCCGCTAAGTGCTTGCTTTTTTGATAGTTATGCTTTAAGATATAAACAGAGTACAAGTTCAAACTCAAACTTCAACTTAAACCGTACAAATGTGATAGTGCAGGTTCGACTCCTGTCCCTTCTACCCAAAATAGGGGGGTAGCCCAATTGGCAGAGGCAGCATTGCGTACAAATTCAACAGCAAGTTATCGGGAAATTGGCTTTAAAACCCCGTCCTTCTAGGACGGCTTGAATTCCTTAAACCCATTTCAAAAATTTAGGGAATTGCTGGTTTTTGTGGTTGACTATAAAAGTCAAGGTTAAACTCGCAACGCCCTCGTGAAACAGGGACTCAGACACACTTTTAGGCGTAAACCGGGGGACAAAGAGCGGCGAAAACTCGCCATACAGCTAGGGGCTTAATACAGCCTCATAACCAGAAAAACAAACAATTCACTTTTTGTTAGGTAGGGTAGGGCATACCCGAACTCGCTTGTCAATATCCTAGTACGCTTTTGGAGATAGACCCTAGGCGGGTGACTGCGAATCAGGCTCGTTAATGGGTAGGATTTCTACGGTTAAAAGGTCTGAGTATTGCCGCAAGGACGTAGCACTTAAAGGTCAGTCGCTGAATTAAGAATCCCCACACCTTTAGGTTGGGGAGTGTCAATACTCTAAACTCAGCATTCACCGCCGATCACAAAAACGAATGTCAGGAAAAAATAACATCATCGAGGTTGCTGGCTCATATCCAGCCCCCTCTACCAAACGCAGGGGGGTAGCTCAATCGGTAGAGCGCGATGCTATTAATCTTAAATCCTTGACTTAAATGTGATAGCGTGCGTAAATGGGCGGTAAATATAAACCCAGTAGTAAGGTCAGAACTGCTGGAACCTACACAAATACTTTAAAAGGACTGTTGTGGAATAACCATTGTCAATGTTTCGATAAAGTTCAAGATGGCATTTATTTGATGCCTATATCTGCTTTGTGTACGGAAATACTACTTACCCATCCTGTAAGTAAACGTACAAAAGATAAACTTTTAACGGCTCTCTCCGAGGCTTTCGATCGTTTACAGTCTCAAGGGAAAACAAAACTTACGGTCAATCCGTTTGCCAATGGCAGTAAAGGTGCAGAGAACAAAACTGAAAAGTATAAATCAACAGTTGACGTTGATGGTACTATCCGTCCGTGGTATGAGATACAGGATTTAGAATCTAACCCTAATGAACGTGATAGACGTGCTTTCACTAAGGAAGAGCGAGACATTATTATCAAGGCTTTTTATGAATCTGCTACTCCTAGTTTTTCTCATGCAGCCCCTCTAATTGAATTTTTGTTTTTAACTGGATGCCGTAGCGGGGAAGCTTTCGCGTTGACTTGGAATAACATCAAATTTGAAAGTAATCAAATTGTGATTTACAAGTCTTACGCTACCAGTATTAAAGGGGTTAAGGCTACCAAAAATAATGACGCTCGATTGTTTGTCATGTATCCAAAATTACGTGAACTGTTGTTGAGCCTAAAAACTAAAAATACTAAGATGAGGGATTTAGTTTTTAGGCAAATGAATGGCAACCCATATAATACAGATGGCTTAGGGCGTGTTTGGATGCACAACGCATCACCAAACAGTAGTCAACATTACTACCCTGGTGTTGTTACTCAATTGGTCAATTCGGGACTCATTAGCTGCTATTTGAGTCCCTACCATACAAGGCATACATTTATAACCTTGCAAGCTCGTGCGGGCGTTGATTTGACTTTGTTGGCAAGTATATGTAGCACGGGTGTCGATAAAATCCATCAACATTACTTAGAACACGATAAGTCGGCTACACCGTTAAACATCTAACCTACCGCCCCTACTGACCGCCCCCTAAAAAGGGCGGTTTTTTATTGGCGATCGCACGGAACGGAAAAAGGAAACCCTTGCTCGAACTATCTGCATAGTGTGACTGAGAGTAGGGGAGCTTGCCTCTGTATCTGCTTACATTTCTTGGCGTAGCCGCCTACAGTTGGCGGCTACTATTCAAAATAGAGATGAATAGGCAGTGAACCTAATATCAAATATTCACTTGTGTCACGTGAGTGACGGTAAGTAGTCCCGTTCTGTTGGCAACAAAACTTAACAGTTGCAGTATTGACACTTTAGCCTGAATACTGCGATCGTCAAAAGTAAGAGAAAGCAACACAGCCACCGGGTTGGCCCCGATGACTGCTGTTTTCTCAATTGTGTCACCAATTGAGAACTTTATGTCACAACAGTCCGCTTCGCGCGCCCCACGATCGACTTGTCTTAACTATTCGTGGGATAAGCCCCTTGCACTCCGTTGGTATCGAGATGCCGTGTTTGATGGTATCCGCCACACCGAGGCTTTTGCCTGCATTGATATCGGTACTGGCGTTAAGCCGTGGTTGCACTACTACCAGGCTCCCGTGCTATTACCGGAACAGGTAGATGCCCTTTATGGCGTTGAGCCAAAAACTACCGATCGCCTAATCCGCAACTTTGAACCACAACTGGTAGGGGATGGCTTGTTCAGTTGTCCCGAAACCTTCATTGAACACTCGGAACCCGTACTCGGTATCTGCTGGATCGGTAAACCCCACCTCAACTACCTGTTGCCCCCACGGGCCGTACTTAAGCTGGCCTGTTGGATGCCAGCAACTACCGAGGTGCTGCGGGTACTAACGTGCCTCGAAGCGATCGCAAAAAAGGCATATGAGCCACTACCGGAACCGGTGAGGATGACGCAACACTACAAGGTAGTCGAACGGCGAACCGCCCCAAAGGATAAATTGGTAATGGTACAAGAAGCGCAAGAGCTAGGGCTTTACGCTTACGCCAAACACTTTGGGGACTTGAAGTCGGGCATCACCTACAGTCGGTTGCTTACCCACTACGAACGGGGTGGACAGTTCCCTAAAGGTGAATATGATGCTTTCCTTGCCAAGCATCCAGAAATCGAAACGTACTGGACTGATTTAGAAGCCCTTAAAGCCCGATGCTTCACCATTAACGGCAAACCGTACCTCCTCATTACCGAGGGGTGCATAAAGGCAATAAAAGGCTGTATGTGGGATATCCCTACGGTAGCGGTAATGGGAGTTGACATAGCCCTAACACCAGCGGCAAAGGGTACACCCGACTTGATACCAGGGCTGAAACGATTAGCTGAAGCGGGTCTTAACTTTATCATCGCTTACGATTCCGATCCACCTGAGAAGGTGGAAACCGTAAAAAATGTCCGCCGTGCCGAAAAAACCCTCACTAAACACCTGAAAGCCTATGGCTGCGAGGTACTATCGGTTACAGGCAATTGGAACCACGAGGACGGCAAGGGGATGGATGATTTCATCAATAATCAAGGGATTGAGGCCTTCAGGGCGGTGTTGATGAAAGCTAGCAATGTAGTTTAATCGCTTGACACAAGTGACACCAGCTCGACAACTCGGAGTAAAAAAACACCGACACCGCGCGAGATTGCAGCACAACTGGCCGAAGAATATCGCCCCCAGTGGAAATACCACGAAGAACAGCAAACATGGCGGGGATGGACTGGCAAGTGTTGGGAAAAGATAAAACCAGGGCCGTTTAAAAGCCTGATTGTCACTACGTTGGACGCAAAGGGCGTAAACTACAGCGGGATTGAGTACGTTAATAACGTCATTGAGATGCTCAAGTGTTACCTGCGAGAGGTTTACTGGCAAACATGGGATAAGTCCCGATACATCAATTTCGAGAATTGCGTACTCGACGGCGATACCCTTGGAACCTTGCCACACTCACCCGGCATGGGGTTTACTTCCTATTTACCCTTTCCCTACCAGCCACTAACAGGCGATCTAAGTGACCCCTTGGAAGCACTACGGGTGAACTGCCCTAGTATCCACAAATTTTTCCGGACGGCGATGCAGGGTGACGCCAAGAAAATATTCAAGCTACTGGCAATCATCAATAGTTGTCTCCGGTTTAGCTTTCACGGATATCAGCAGTTTGTTCACTTTATCGGGGTTCCTGGTTCCGGCAAGGGTACTTGCGCTCGGTTAATAGAGAAGGTAGTAGGGAAGGATAATACCCAACCTTGCAGTCTTGACAGCCTAAAAGACGGCTCAACTATTGCCAGCATTATTGACAAGCAATTAGTAGTTTTTGGCGATGAACGTAAACCCGTGGGAGTTGATAGCATTCTCCGGCTAACTGGTGGGGATAGCGTCAACTACCGGGAAGTGTACCAGCCAGTGGCAAGCGCACACTTTTATGGACTACTCCTTATCTGTAGCAATGACCCTATCTTCATGGGAAATACCACCGGGCTAGAGCGGCGCTTGTGTCTGGTTAATTTTGAAAACGCCATTCCCAAACACTTGCGGCATTCAGAGATGGAAGCCAGCTTCGATCCGGAAATAGGGGCGCTAATCGCGATCGCACTTTCACTCCCCAGTAGTGAGGTAAAGCAGGCAATTCAGGGTATCGGTGATGCTGAGATTGCAGATTTCAAGGCTGCTGAATGGGATATGAAAGTACGGATGGATAGCTTGGCCGCGTTCTTCGAGATGGAGCTAATTGTTGAGGACGGCGCACAAACCCGTGCGGGCGATCTGTTTGACAGTTATAAAGATTTTTGTGAGGAAATTAAAAAACCTGCGATGAGCCTGACAACTTTTTCGCCGGGTCTAGAGAAACTTTGCACTGAACTGCACCTGCCAGTCGTTCGCGATCGGAGCGGTCGTCACGTTACTTTTGTCGGTTTAAGGTTGAGGGGTAAAAATGATTAAGCTGTTACGCATTTAAATTGGAAAATCTGGACAGGCTAGAAGCCCGTCCCACAAGAGTTTTATTGATTTTTGACACACAGTTTAAATGTAGAACAGCTTATCACCCTACTTACTCCCAACAACTAGCACCGCTTTGCAGGACTTCTGACAGCACTAGCAGCACTTCTGCAGGACTTGTTGCAGGACTTCCGCCCATACAGGATATAGATTTGCAGGACTTGCAGGACTTACCTCCAAACATTTTGGGAAATTGTGAAAACACCGAGAAAAAGCAAGGTGAACCGGAAAGTCAAAACCAGGACAACCAGGAAAAAGTAGAAGTAAAGAAAGTTACCCCTTTAAGTCCTGCAAGTCCTGCAAACCCTATACAAGACAAGGATTTAAGTCCTGCATCAAGTCCTGCATCAAGTCCTGCAAACCCCCCCCAAAGTCCTGCAACCGCACAAAGTAAATTTCGTGGCGAAAAACTAGCAGACCAGATGCGAGAGGCAATAGCTAAAGGCAGCCGGGAAGATGCAAAAGAAGTTATGGAGCGTGTCGCTGCGTCGGGGCTGCAAGTAAGGGGCTTTTTTGCTAAAGCTTTTACTAAGGAGGAAAGTCTCAATATCCGTCTCTTAAGGGATTTTGACCTGACTAAAGGCACATCGGTTCAATATGTCGGGGCTAAGTTTGCGGAACAGTATAAAGGGGTCGTGCTAACAGTTGAGGGAGCTAACGCCCAGAACGAACTTTGTTGCTCCCTCCCGGATAGTGGCGGATACACAACTTGGTTGAAGCCGGAGGACTTACGCAAGCTCTAGTACAGCTCGGCGTAAGTACACAGACTATATTTGTGGTAGAAGAACATAGTTAGCTGAGACCCGTTTAGGTGGGTGATCGAGGAGTCAGAGATGGCCTTATTAATGCCTAAAATATTAAATTTAAGCGATGGCGAGCGTCATCAACTTCAGAAGTTGATCGACAAACACAAAACGCCCCAACAGCTAGTGCTACGAGCCAAAATAATTCTCATGGCATCAGATGGTCAAAACCATCGTGAAATAGCCCGAAGCCTAGAGATTAACCGACAGATGGCTCGCTTATGGCGAAACCGATGGTTGGAAAGCGAGGGAAAAGACTTATCGATTTTGCAAAGATTGCAAGATCAAGAGCGTGTTGGCGCACCAGTAAAATTTACCATGGAACAAGTAACTGAGTTATTTGCACTTGCCTGTTCCTCACCGTCCGATTATGGACGACCAATAAGTCACTGGACAGCTAGAGAACTGGCGGAGGAAATCATGTTTCAAGGCATTATTGAAAGTATATCATTCCGCCATGTTGGCAGATTATTAGAAGAAGCAGAAATTAAACCACACGCCTCGCGCTACTGGTTAACCCCCCCCCTGTGGATGAAGAATTTGATGCAAAAGTTAAAGATATTACAGGCTTATATCTGACTGCGATTGAACGCAGTCAAAATGGAGAACACACTATATCGGTTGATGAGATGACAGGAATTCAAGCCATTGAGCGTCTCGAAAAAGACTTACCAATGCGACCAGCAAAAGTTGCAAGAAGAGAGTTTGAATATATTCGTCATGGCACGCAGACCTTGATAGCGAATTTCAATATTGCGAATGGTAAGATTATCGAGCCAACTTGCGGAGATTCGAGAAAAGAATCCGATTTTGTACTGAATATTCGTCACATCATTGAAACTGACCCCGATGCCCAAAAATGGCATCTGATTATGGATTGTCTGAATACTCACCAATCTGAATCATTGGTGCGTTTGGTCGCCGAAAAAGAAGGCTTAGATATCGACCTCGGTATTAAGGGAAAAAGCGGCATACTTCAATCCATGAAATCTCGTGCTGTTTTTTTAAGTGACCCAACACATCAAATTGTTTTCCACTACACGCCAAAACATTCTTCGTGGCTTAATCAAATAGAGATTTGGTTCAGCATTTTAGTGCGGAAATTACTCAAGCATAGCAAGTTTCATTAGTCAGTACGATCTGAAAAATCGCATCCTCAATTTTATTAACTACTTTAATCAAACAATGGCAAAGCCTTTTAAGTGGACATATAAGGGTAAAGTCTTGGCGGTATAATAGTCTGTGTATTTACGCCGAGCTGTACTAGTAGTTTTTGGTTTTGGCTCCCTAAAGTCTAACTTTCTCCCTCTAGTCACTTGTGTCACGTGACTAAATACTTGACAGAACTAAAGCATTCGTGTCAACCTGTTAATAGTAAATCACCTGACACAAGTGAAATGACTAAAAACATTAATGACGCTAGCCTAGCCAACCTCAAGCACTATGAGGGTAAATGGGAACACGGGAAAACCCGCACTATCCGAGTACCGATCGCCCTAGCAGATCGGGTGCTGACTATAGCTCGACAGCTAGATAATGGAGAATCATTTTACACAAGTGATTTACCTGATGCTGCTGTCTTACTCAACCAATTGAAAGCTAAGCGCAAAAAGTCTAAATGCGACCTAGCGGACGTAGAAGCGATTTTGGATATGCTGGGTGACTTCTAGCATGAAGACTGCCTTAACCAAGCGAACGACTGGCACGGGGAGTGCGATCGCATCACTCACGCTATGTGTATGTTGTGATTGTAGGTTTTTGGGTTCTGACCGGGACGGGATAGCATTCTAAAGCAGTAGCCGCCAACTGTAGGCGGCTACTTTAGGAAATACACACAAAAGCACTACCTCACCCGTGTATCCTAAGCCGATCGCAAATATCGCTAAGGGGTAGGCTAGAAGATTGATAGAAGAGCTTGCTTGTAAGTGACTATCGGATAAGGGACACTGGGACAGGTGAACAGCCAAAAATGAGGCCCAAAAAGCCCCTAAAATGGCTGTTTTGCAAGAGTGTTGATAGAAATCAGGTACTTAAAGGCTGAAAGTATGGAAAAAACGTTATTAACCTTAGTCTGGATGGATTACCGGTTGTCTGTGTTATTAACAATTTCGATCCCGCTGGTAGTGCTGATTTGGGCTGTTGTGGCAAAAGCTGAGCCGATCGTCCGTTTGTCAATTATTTATTGGCGGGTGGCGAGTTTGCTGGCAATTACACTTTACCTGATGATGGCTGCGCTGCCTGTGAGCTTTGTGTCGTCGGTGATTGCCAGGGCCTTAATTCCTGCTAGTCTGTGGTTTTGGGAGGATTTAAACGAAGAAATTGCCGATCGACCGCAGTCGCCCCTGAAACTGGCTTTTACAGCTTGGCGGTGGGCGATTACTGTTTACAGCGGTTTGGGCGCTCTAGCTCAACTTTTCTTCTTAAGCTGTGCCTTTAAATCTCAAATTCAGATAATTGATGAACCTTTTTGCCGCGTTTGGTTAGATCCACCTTGGCTGTACAAACAAATGTTTCACCCTACGGCAAACCCTCAATTTTTGGGATTGTTGGGTATGATCGGTTTAGCAATTTATGTACTTTACTTGTCATATTTTGTGCTAATTAGACTAGGAAAACAGGGGAGGTCAGCTACCGGAAATTAAGTTTATTTGAAGTTAGTATTTCCCTCCTAAATTGCAGCTAAAGTATTTCACAAAAAGCTCATAAATCCCAAATAAAAACAGCCGGGGCGCATCTAGGACAATCAAACTACAGCATATTCCAGGTTTGTGAAGTACACCTCAGAAACCGGGTTTCTTTACAGTTCTAGCCTTTAAACTGATTCTGTTCAAGAAACCCGGTTTCTCTGTACTACACATATATGGAATATGCTGTAACAGCAGGTTGGCTGACGTGACCAGCCCAAAAACGGATACAAGCCGTGGACTCCAGTCGTGGATATCTAAAAATTTTAGACGAAGGTTCCAGCTTCCAGATTCATCTGTGGAGTAAATCTAAAGTCTAAAATTTAAAATCTAAAATCGACTGACAGCAATGTTATTGGGAAAGACTGTGATGGATAGCAAACAAGCCTACTTACAGTGCTTAGAAAGGCTGATTTGGGCGATCGATCGCCTGGAAGCAAAAGTCGAACCAAGTGAACTCGCTCGGATTGCCGAACTGATTGTTCAGCCGATGATGGGGCCCTGGCGGTTTTTTCACACTCCCGAACATATTTTTGATGTGGGGGGAGATGAAGACGCGATCGAGGTTTTGGCAGCTTTATTTCACGATACCGTCTACGTGCAAGTCGATCGCAGCATTAACTTTAACGTCAGCTACTACATCACTCCTGTTGCAAAAGAGGTTAACAAACAACTACAAATTCGAGATCGATCTGAACTGCCGGCGGATGCTATTTTCGAGATGGTAATGCTGGTATTCAATTTTGTACCGGGCGAAGTCCTCAATCCTTTCTCCGGACAAAACGAATTTCTCAGCGCTGTGGTAGCAGTAAAAGCTCTAGAACCCTTTCTCAAACGCGAGCAATTGCTTCAAATTGCAGGCTGCATTGAAGCAACAATTCCTTTTCGCGTCGCCGATTCTGGAGTAACGGTAAGCCAGCGCCTTTATGAGCGATTGCAAGCAATAAATAGCCTGTTTAACCTTAGTTTGACTGACGATGAAATGCGGGAAACGGTCAAAAAAGCTGTGCGAATCTCTAACCGGGATGTGATGAGTTTTGCTCACCATAGTTCAGCCCATTTTTTGGCAAATACCTGGAATTTACTGCCGGAAACCAATCACAATCTCATCTCCTGCGGTTTTTACACGGTTCGCGACTACCGAGTTGCTTTGGTGAAGATGGAAGGTTTTCTCAATTATCTCAAGCCAGAGATGATTTTCCGGCAGTTTGAAGGATATCCAGACGATCGCACCTATCAGCGCTGGGAAACTACTGCTAAGTACAATCTCGAAATTGCGAAGCTTTATTTGGGGTGCAAACTGGCTGCCCTAGCCCTGCTAGAAGCTCTTTCTTCGGATGTGGGGATTGAGGTTTCTCTGGCGATGATGACGGGAGGAATTCCGGATCGAGATCCTAACTGCGTGCGCCTGGAAAGCTTTTTTCCCGAAATAGAGAAACCTTATAAACCTAAAATTAGTTTAGAAGCGGAAGTATTGAATTTATTAGAAAATGGGCGGGCTAAAAGCACTTCTAATACGGATTTGGAGAGTTCGCCCCTGACAACGTTTGTGGTAAAAATTGTTGGCTTTGACGAAATGCGCTATCAGTGCGATCGAGCTAAGGAATTTTTTCGAGAAAATCTCAACGCAGACGACTTTATTTCCGACTTTAACCCGATAGTTACAGAAATTGTCATAGATTCAATTCTCAAGTTGTTTGACAGCCGGAAATCTACTATCTACCGATACTACGATATCACTTCTAAGTTAAAGTCGCAACCCCAGACCGATTTTCCCGATCGCCCTTTTCGCTCACATGGTTAACGAGCTTTAAATACAGTATTTTTGCCTCCTCTAGATAAAAAACTATTACTCACCTTATACAAGAGTGCAGCGATTACACCGTGACAGGATTGATTGCCTAGCCACCCTACGTCAATCTGGCTATCCATCCCGACACCAACAGCCCTACAGATATGGTGTGGGGCTTCCGGCCAAGATGCTAAAAGTTGATAAAAAATGGAAATTCGCTGGGAGCATCTCATATTTGTAAAAATACTTCTTCTGGCTCCTTCCTTCTTCTGGCTCCTTCCTTCTTCTTCTTTCCTTCTTCCTCCTGCCTCCTGCCTCCTGCCTCAAAGCTCCAATTTCTAGCGGAGGGCTGCAAAGGTGAGATGCTCCCAATTCGCTGCTGTTTGCCTTTGACAATTACTCTGTACAAAACGGATTTGATAGCTGGCTGTCACTCATCTGAGCTACCCCAGATAAGCGTCACTATAAAAAGCGACTGTTAAAGCACTTCCCCCCACAGCTACAACTGGGGAATAGCAAGTTCAAACGACTTGCCAACCACTAATCCCCAATCAAACCATGCAAACCACAAATTCAATTTACGCTCAATTGCCTCTTTGCTCTTCACTGCCCACACTGAAACGAAATAATAGCACCACTGCCAATCAAAACGTGCGCTATCTCCAACAATCCTTAGTTAAAAAGGGATATTCCGTCGCAACTGATGGATTCTTCGGCCCAAAAACCGAACAAGCAGTCATCAAATTTCAAAAGGAAAATAAGATTGCTGTTGATGGCATTGTCGGCCCTCAAACTTGGAGTCTATTAGGCGCTTGTTATACAGATGAACCCGGATGTTAAATCCAAGTTAACTAATCCTAGGCGCACGGCTAGCAAGAAACTGGGTTTTTTCACAACAATACTTCGTTTCAGCCCCCAGAAACGCTAAAAAAACTGGTGGTTGAGCGAAGCCAAAACCCCGTTTCTGCCCGTCAAAAGTGCATCCAGGACTATTAACATCATTTCCGCACTTCTCTGCTTTCAAACAACTTGCAAACAACCAATGGAGACTCAAACTATGCAAACCACAAACGCAATTCACATGGAATTACCTTCCTGCCGTTATTTTCCCCTACTCAAACGCAACGATGGCGTCACCCAAAATGAGGACGTTCGCTACCTCCAGCGGCTCTTGAACGCCAGCGGATTTTCCGTAACTACTGATGGAGGATTCGGCCCGAAAACCCAACAAGCAGTAATCAATTTTCAAAAGCAACAACAACTCGTTGCTGATGGCATTGTCGGCCCTAAAACTTGGAATAAATTAGGCGTTTGTACAACTATATTTTAAAGTTTGTACAACCATATTTTAAAAATAGTAGGGCGTGCATTGTGCGCCCTATTTCTCCGTCGAAGTTTCCACCCCACACCACCCATCCGGGGCGCCGTACATTCGATACTTGCGAGAGCGTTGGAAATACAGCATTGCTACCCGATCGTCCGGATTGATTTGTAAAATATTCTGAAATACTTTTTGGGCGGCCACAAATTTTTGCTCGTAGTAAAAATTGAGAGCTTCTTGAAAAACCTCCGCAGTTTGCTGCTTGAGTACAATGCTCTGCTCTGTTTCTGTATCGTAAATTTCAAACACTGACACAGCATTTGTCTTTCCTTTCACCGTTACTCGATCGACAAATCGGTACTTATATTTTTCAGGATCGTCTAGGCGATCGATAATTGCACCGCTAACTAGAATGCCCGCGCCGTAAACCTTAGTCAATCCTTCCAAACGAGACGCGAGATTCACCGCATCAGCAATCACCGTACTTTCCATCCGTTCTCGCTCGCCAATTGTACCCAACATCAAATTGCCCGCGTGCAAACCGACGCCGATCGCGATCTGAAACAAGCCATTTTTTTGTCGCTGCTGGTTATAGATATTTACTTCTTTCTGCATATCAATTGCTGCTCGCACACCATCTTCAGGAGATGTAGGAAACAGTGCCATGACCGCATCTCCAATGTATTTGTCAATAAACCCGTTATTTTTCCTGATTGCAGGGCTAACCCTTCCCAAATAAGTATTAATAAATGCAAAATTTTCATCCGGTGTCATCTTTTCCGAAAGCGCCGTAAACGAGCGAATATCAGCAAACAGCACTGTCATATCTCTTTCCTGATGTTCCCCTAATTTTACTTCAATAATACTCGGCTTTTCCAGCAAGTTTAGAAAATCGTGCGGCACAAACCTACCGTAGGCTGCATTCAGTTTTGCTAGGCGAATTTGCGTGTTAATTCTCGCCAACAATTCCTTTTTGATAAAAGGTTTAGTTACATAATCATTTGCTTCTAAGTTAAAAGCTTCTACCAAGTCGGTAGTTAGATTTTTTGCCGTCAGCATCAGAATCGGCATTTCTAAAGGCGAGTATTTTTTGCGAACTTCTCGACACACTTCATAACCGGTCATCTGCGGCATCATTACATCGAGTAAAATTAAGTCGGGCTTAAATCCTGATTCAATCAGATTTAAAGCTTCTAAGCCGTTGCTCGCTTGAGTAATCTCGTAGTTTTCTACAGAAAGACTGTTGATGATGACATGAATATTAATCGGCTCATCATCAACTACCAAAATTTTTAATTTTTCACTTTCTAGCAAGTCGCTATTGTCTGATAGAGGAGAATTTATTATAGAGGATTGGCGGGCTAGTTCAGGAGTGATTAAAATGCGATAACCCTCGATTAAATGCGGCTGTGTGCTGCTAAATTCCGGCTGACTCTCAGATACGGGCAAAGTAAAGGTGAATTGGGAACCGACACCTACAGTTGAAGATACCGAAATTTTACCTCCGTGCAATTCCACTAATTGCTTGGCAACCGTTAACCCTAAACCCGTGCCACCATATTCTCTACCAGTGGAACCGTCAGCTTGTTCAAAGGATTCAAAAATTCGCTCTAATTTATCTTCGGGGATGCCAATACCCGTGTCAGATACACTAATGGCTAATTGTGAGTTAGACGGTGATTGTGCGTTGCCCGTTACCAATTCTGCTGAAATTTCAACTCTGCCGCTTTCGGTAAATTTAATCGCATTGCCGATTAAGTTATAAAGTATTTGCTGCAAGCGATTCTCGTCGGCTGCTATTGGCGGCAATTCCGGAGCTACTGAGTTAATCAACTGCAAGTGTTTTTTGCCTACTAATGGCTGAGACAAAGTGAGAATTACAGAGACTATTTCTCGAATACCGACGGACTTAATTTGCAGTTCAATCGTTTTGTGTTTGAGCTGAGAAAAGTCCAGAAGATCGTTAATTAAAGAAGACAATCTTTTGCCAGAGGATGAAATCAAAGCTAAGTTAAAATTTGTTGGTTCTGGTAGTTGTCCTGTAGCACCGTCTATTAAAGATTCTGCAATCCCAATAATGCCGTTGAGGGGAGTGCGGAGTTCGTGGGAAGTATTGGCTAAAAATTCGTCTTTTAGTTTGTCGAGTCGCTGCAATTCGGTATTTTTAGTTTCTAAGGCAGTAAAAGATGCTTGCAGTTGTGCTGCCATGCTGTTAAAAGCAGCGGCAAGTACGCCCAACTCGTCGGAGCGATCGAGCTTTACAGTTTGGTCAAATTGTCCTTCTGATAAAGCTATTGCTGCATTTTTTAATTTTATAAGAGGTTTGATAATCCAGCGAGAAGTGAGAATTCCTAACACAGTTGCCATGCCCAAAGCTGCCAGACATAGTAACACTGTAGTTCGGTTGCCCGCATTAATTTGTTCCATAAAGTCGGCTTCCGGAACGACGACGACAATCAGCAAATCTAAACCCTTGTCGTCTTGGAAGGGCAGGACTTTTAAAAATTTATGCTGACCGTTTATCTCAACATTTAGTTGCTGTGCTTTTGTAATCTTGTTCAAGTTTTGAAAGTGAGTTTCTAAATATTTTGCTGTAGTTTGCGTTACTGCATCGCTGCTTTCTGTAACTTTAAACAGTTCTTTTTGACCGTTTTGGGTGCGGAAAGGTTTTTCGGGTGTGGAAGTTGCCAGCAGCGTGCCGTTTCTTTCGATAATAAAAGTTTGACCAGATTTACCTATTTTGAGGCTGTTTAAAAATTGACCGATACTGTCGAGACGCAAAGCAGCAATTAATACTCCTTCTAGCTGTTTCTGGCTGTTGTAAACTGGTTGCAGCGCGCTGAGGAGCAAGGTGGGTTCTAGGAAGGATATATAAACTGAACTCCAAGTTGGTTTGGCTTCGAGAGCCGCATAGGTGTAGGAAGGGTGCTGTCGGATGTCGAAGTTTTTGACGGTGGCTGCTAATGTCGCGCGATCGCCCCTATCATTAGTATTGTAAGAATAAAAATCAAAACCTGTAGATGGGCCCGATGCGTTAATCAATAAAGTGCCGTTAGACATCTTTTCGCCAGTGCGATATTCTCCATCTGAATTAGCGATGGATGTAAAATTGATATAAGGATATAATTGCACTTGTCGCCACAGATACTTTTCCCAAGCTGACAAGTCTTTCATGTTCACAAAACCCAGTTTCACTGCATCCAGCTTGCTTTGATTGATTTGGTGCGGAGTTTGCAGATAAGTTCTCAAATTTTGCTCAATGCGATTGCTCACCTCGCCCATCAACTGATCCGCCAGGTCATTAACTGCTCTTTGACTATTTTTAAATGATAAATACCCCACAATTCCTACCGCTGCAAATACTTGCAAGACAAAGGGAACTATGAGTACAGTTTGCAGCGTTGCTTTTCTTGAAAGTTTTGCCACTAAGCGCTTGAGAGAAAGAGTGGACATAACATTAGTTTAGGTTGAACAACCAGTTAATACTTGGAGCCAAGGCTTACCGCTGGTAAGTATTATAAACCATTTTGTACTTAAACACAACTTACGCCCGGAAGACCTGGTATTGTTTCTACAATCCTCAATCTTATACCAAATTATTAAAAGTCAAAGAGAACCCTAGGGACACGGCATTTCCGTGTCCTACTCCCGGCGGCGGACAAGGCATTGCCCTGTCCCTACCGATGTTCACATACAATATATCTGTATCACTACTTTCCATAATAGAGGTTACTTGTACTACTTTTCATCCAAAGCTTCTATCCCCGACCATCCTCCAGGCACTCCATACATTCCCTTCTTTAGAGAGCGCTGGCAGTAAATTGCTGCCAACTTATCTTGAGGATTTATGGCGCAAATCTTACTGAATAATTTTTGCGCTTCAGTAAAATTTTGCTCGAAATAAAGCTCCAGACCTTTTTGGAACTCAGCAGCACTTGCCTGTTTTAGTTGAATGCTTTGTTCTGTTTCTGCATCATAAATTTCAAACACCGATACGGCAGATTTTTTCCCTTTTACTGTGACTCGCTCGACAAATCGGCACATATATTTTTCTCGATCGCCCAAACGCTCTAAAATGGAGTCACTAACTAGAATGCCCGCCCCGTAAACCTTAGTCAATCCTTCCAAACGAGACGCGAGATTCACCGCATAAGCAATCCTTGTACTTTCCATCCGTTCCTCCTCCCCAATCGTACCCAACATTAAACTACCCACGTGCAAACCGATGCCGCTAGTAATCGGTGGGTAATTGCTCCGTTGTCGCTCCTGGTTGTAAATAATAACTTGTTTTTGCATTTCCACCGCCGCGCGAACAGCATCATCTGCCGACTCAGGAAATAGTGCCATAATCGCATCGCCAATATATTTATCGATAAAACCTTGGTGAGCGCGAATTACAGGACTCACTCGGCGGACGTAGCTGTTGATAAAACTAAAGTTTTCTTAGGGAGTCATCGCTTCTGAGATAGTCGTAAAAGAGCGAATTTCAGAAAATAAAACTGTCATTTCTTTCTGAATTTGATCGCCTAGTCGGACATCAACAATACTTTCGTGTCCCAAAAATCGCAGAAAGTCGTGGGGGACAAATTTACCGTAAGCTGCATTGATTTTTGCCAGACTGATGTGAGTTTGATTCTGGCTAGCAATTCATTTTTGACAAACGGTTTAGTTAAAAAATCATTAGCCCCTGCATTGAAACCTTGCACTAAGTCAGCTACTTGAATTTTGGCGGTTAGCATCACAATTTGCCCTTCGATACCCGTGCATTTATCCCGGATTTTCTCGCCAACTTCGTAACCAGTCATCCGTGGCCTCATGAGATATAGCAAAATTAGAGCCGGCTTGTAGCCTCTGTCTAGAATGGCTAAAGCTTCTCTACCGCTGCTAGCGTGGGCGAGCGCATATTTTTCGAGAAGTAAATTGTTAGCCAATACCTGAATATTCACTATAAATCTAATTTTTGTTTTCAGATAACATCTTCAATCCAAATGCGATAGGGAAGCAGTCCCAACCGAAAGAAAATTTCAGCAATCCGCTGCTGTTCTTCAACGGCCCTGTCCTGAATTGGCAGCAAATCGTAGCGGCGGCTTTTTGTTAACATGATAGCTGTGGTTATTTTCATTCCCGTTCGAGCGCTGATAAATTTCGCTGCTGGCTCGGGATTCTTAGTTATCCAAGTAGCCATCTGTCGCGTTTCTCCCATCACTATTTTAACAATATTGGGAAAGTCGCTAGCAAAAGAGCGACTTGCCAAATAGAAGTTTCTATCATTCATCAGCCCGTTGCTGTTAGTCAAGAAATGAACAGGCATAGTTTCCTGTAACTGAGCTAGAATTAGATAGTCCGACAGGGAATTAATTCCACGGGGCTTATAGCTAAAGTCCTCGCTATGAGGACTAATGAGTTTAAAAATTCGGCGTTGCTGTTGCTAAATACAGGTAGGAATTTAGATTTCCCAATTGCTATAAGACAACTATGGTGAGTTTTTTAACATCAAGCAAAAAGTTGATTCCTACCGTGAATCAGCAACGTCAAAAATTCTTTTTCCCAGTCCTCATAGCGAGGACTTTCGCTATGAGACAGGGATTTCAATCCCTGCCGGATTGGCGGACTAACGGGTGGGCGGCGTGAATCAGCAACGTCAAAAATTCTTCTTCTCAGTCCTCTTTGAGAGGACTTTCGCTATGAGACAGGGATTTCAATCCCTGGCGGACTACCGGGTGGGCGGGCGGACTACCGGGTGGGCGGGCTGACAGCTTAAGTTGACACCAATAAGCCGAAGATCCCGGAACGGGCTCTCCGGCCCGTTCCACAACACATCCAATTTTTTGTGGGGAGTAGGGGTTGGGCCGGAGAGCCCGCCCATAAAAGGGTTTATCGCCCGCTAGCTAAAGCCTCCCGCAATTTGCGGCCCCGCGATTTATCCCGAAGTTCTGGAGTCGCCATCCGCAACACAAAATCCAGCAACCAAGGCGCAATTCGGTGACACCAAACTGCTAGATGACTTTGCCATCCTACCAAGATTTCCGGCGCATCTTTCTGCAATCCCGCGACAAGTGCTAGGGCCACTTTTTCGGGAGTTGTGGGCACTACCCACCGGAATTGTTCCAAGTCTCGCACCATGTCGGTATCTGTTAGGGATGGCAGCAAAGCTGTGACTCGAACATTGTACTGAGTTAACTCGCTACGCAAAGCTTGGGTGAATCCCAAAATGGCAAATTTGGTAGCAGAATAAGTCGCCATTGTGGGAGCGGCAATTTTGCCCATTAAGCTAGAAACATTGACGATTGTTCCCTCTTTTTGAGTCGCCATTCGCCGAGCTATCAAGCGGGTAATTGTGTAGGTTCCGAGCAAATTTAAGGCGATTTCTTCCTCGATTAATGGCAGCGGGGAACGCAAGAAAGATGCTTGGTGGGCGACGCCTGCACAGTTGACTAGCAGGTGAATCGGGCCGCAATCTCGCCAAGCTTGGGCGATCGCAATATTCACCGCAACTGACTGAGTTAAATCCAAAGCTAACGGCACTACTTCTGTGCCAAAAACATCGATTTCCTCTGCCAGTTCAATTAATTGCTTGCGGTTGCGCGCCACAATCAACAAGCGTTTGACTCCTTGTCTCGCTAATGCCAGGGCGATCGATCGCCCAATTCCGCGCGAAGCTCCTGTAACAAGAGCTGTTTTTCCTTGAAGTTGCATAGATTAAACCTTTTGGTAGATGCTCACCGCGGCACGGAGTTATGAGTTGTGAGTTGTGAATTATTAGTTATGAGTTGAATGTTTTGGCGCTAACAACTCATAATTCATAATTTTTGAAAAGGCTATCTTGTTCCGATAGACCTCATTTATTTGTGGGGTTAACTCAAAACTAAAAACTGTTGAATCGCTAACGTGCGCGTGAGTTGAACTAAACTTTGGGTTCGCCAGAAATCAGTCAATTATCTGGTCATTTAACCTCATTCAAGCAGACAAACCTGAGATGGGCAAACCTAGTCGAGAATCATGTCAAAGCGGGCTTTATTACCGCTTTTTCTTCAGTCTGCAGAGGCGGACTTTGCCTGTGTAGCCGCGAATTTATTCGCCGGGTATTGGTTTCCTTCAGTCTGCAGAGGCGGACTTTGCCTGTGTAGCTGCGAATAAACTGGCCGGGAATATTCGCCCGGATGGGTTATTCGCCAGGGCTTAATTACCCCTCTTTTTTTAGTCCGCAGAGGCAGACGATATCCTGTGCCGGCGCGACTTACAATCGCCGGGGATTCGTGCGAATTGGCACAGGATAATTGAGCAATGCAGATTATCAATTCCACACCTCCTAGATATGAGAATTTCCTATCTACACACACCTTAACAACTTGACAGAGAAGCGGCAACAATTTTTAATAAATCTTCCGCAACACTTCTTTACAATTTTCTCAGACTGCCGCTTTCCAAGTGCCGTGAAAGCCCAAAGGTATGACACCAGGCAATTCTAGCTTGCAAATAGGTTCGCGGGAAAGTCCGTCGCTGTCAAATATCCAGACTTCGCTGCTGTCAGAATTGCCGTCATAAATAACTGTTACTATCCAACCTTTCTCCGACGAAATATCTGGAACGTAGATGGGCTCGGCGGGATAGCGATTTTCGCCACAGTCGGCAATTGTGAGATTGCGGGTTTGCGTGTCCAAACGGGCGATCGCACCGAAACGTTCCGGTACAATATCAACGTCAGGCCGATACATTGCCAGATAAATATATCGTGCGTCTTGCCCTATTTCGGCAGCAGGTACGATCGGAAACTCACAAGGTTTATCCAACAATTCTTCTATTCCTGTCACTTTCGCCGTCAGAGGATTGAGATGCACTCGGCAAAGAGTACCCTCCGCATCGGTGCTAGTTTCACCAGTCGGTACTTCTTTCAGTCGCTGATTAGTTTGAAAGTCAGCGAAGCGCACAAAATCTACCGCCACCGAACCATCTTCCTTCACAAAACCATTAGCAAAATGCCACTGGAACCAAGGTTCTGTTTCGCCGCGACTAACTAAAGAGAGAGTTTCAGAGTCAAAAACTAATATCTGAGTACCTAACTCCGGTTTCCACTGAAAGGACTCGCTATAACTGCTAATTCCCGTTAACAATGGCAAAAAATTGACTTGCACCGGCGGGATGAAAAATATCAGATACTTTCCCGCAAAAACAAAATCGTGGAGCGCGTAAATTCCATCTAAAGCAACTGTTGATTGTTGCACGACTTGGCCAGTAAAATCGCTTTTATACAGATTCAACTTTGTAGTCGCACCGTTGGTAACTCCAAAGTTGAAAATATTGCCAGTAATCGGGTCGCGCTTGCAGTGAGCAGAATAAACAAATTTACTATCTAAACTGCCTAAATCGTCCGTTCCCTGAGTTTCCAGGGTTTGCAAATCGAGGCGGTGAGGCGGGCCACCTTCCCACAATGCCAAAAGGCGATCGGGCAAAGCTAAAACAGAAGTATTGGCAGCATTTTTAACAGTTTTAGTCCACCGCAACCACACAGGGCCCGGTGCTGTCATGCCATAATTACTGTAGAGAAATTTATCAGCTTTTTCTTCAGCTAGATATCCCGCTGTTTTCACGTAGCGATAAACAGCCGTAGCACCGACATCGGTAAAATGTACTGCCAAAATTGCACCGTCGCCGTCAAACCAATGTCCGGCAGGAACACCGCCGCGTTCCAAACGTGCGGGCCCGTTGCGGTAAAGAGTGCCGCGCAATCCTTCGGGAATTTTACCGCTTTTAACCGATAGCTGAGTCAGCGGAAACTCTGCAGCCGGACGCGCTAAAGATTTAGCCCAAGATTTTTTAGCGGAGATTTTAGTGTCTGTTTTCATTTGAAACTGGCAATTTTAAACTGATATGACAGAAATTTTCCTATACAATTATAGCAAAAATTACCTAACAGCTATGACTCTCCGCCGCCGTGCTCTGCTCAGAACTTTTGGGCTGACTGCTATTGGTACTCAGCTTTTGCCGCTCGCCCAAACTAGCCTATCTCCCCAAAGTGCGATCGCTAATCCGCGCCGCCTGCAAGTCGGCGATACTGTAGCCTTAATCAATCCTGCCGCTTTCAACTACGAAAAAGAAGTGCAGCCATTTTTTAAAGTTCTCGATAACCTGGGTTTAAAAGTTAAATTGGGAGAGCATTTTTACGATCGCTACGGGTATTTAGCAGGCAAGGATGCCGATCGCGCCGCCGATGTCAACGCAGCCTTTGCCGATGACTCAGTGCAAGCTATTTTTACCGGGATGGGCGGCTGGGGCTGTGCTCGGATATTGCCGATCCTGGATTACAATATTATCCGCAACAATCCCAAAATTATTATGGGATTCAGCGATATTACTGCGCTGTTATTGGCGATTTATGCTAAAACTAATATAGTTACTTTTCACGGCCCTTTAGGTGTGTCAACTTGGAGTCCATTCACAGTAAATTACGTCAAAAAAGTTTTGTTTGACGGAGGTTCTGTGATGATGCAAAACTCCCACACCGTGCAAGTTCAAACAATCGGGCGCGGAACAGCTAGGGGAAAACTAATCGGTGGAAATTTATCAGTAATAGCAGCAATGGTGGGTTCTGCATATTTACCGCAGTGGGAAAACAGTATTTTGTTTGTCGAGGAAGTTGGCGAAGAAGTTTATCGCATCGATAGAATGTTGACGCAGCTTAAATTAGCGGGTATTCTTGATAAAATATCAGGTTTTATTTTCGGACAGTGTACCAAGTGCGAAGCTGAAAAACCCCAAGAGTCCCTAACCTTACCTCAAGTCTTGTCCGACCACATTCGCCCTTTGAAGATTCCCGCGTGGTACGGTTCTATGGTGGGACACATCCGGGAGCAGTTCACTTTGCCGATCGGTCAAGAAGTCGAAATCGACGCTGACTCTGGTACAATTAAATTGTTAGAATCCGCTGTCAATTAAATCTTGAACTGTTCTGGATATTCGCTCGGCTCTTCCTCTGGTTCTGCATTACCGGGCTCTGACCATTAATGACAACTTAAGACTAAAAACCGTTGTATCTCTCGTTCACAGCCGAGTCTAGATCCCCCTAAATCCCCCTTAAGAAGGGGGACTTTGATCCATTTCCGGTTCCCCCCTTGTTAAGGGGGGTTAGGGGGGATCTGGGCCTAATCATCAACCAGCAGACCGGTATTACGTTTAACGTTAAATCGTCACCAACGGGCCGATGCCGATCATGAAAAAATTAAATATACAATTAGGACGATCGTGAAAAACCGACAATTCATTAAACCGCTAGCAGCAATTATCTTAGCAATAATTTGCCTGTTGCCGCTCAATGCCTGTGCAGCAGCAAGTAAAACCGCCAACAGCGACTCCATTTATCAGCAGCGAACTGTCCACAATCCCGACGGAATCGGCAAATTTTACATGGGTCGAGAAATTGCCCAAGTCATGGGATATCAAGGCGCTAGTTGGCTAGAAAGACCGTCTCGCGGCATGGAAGAAAAATCAGCTCGATTAGTCAATAATCTCGATTTAAAACCAACCGATATTGTCGCCGACATTGGAGCGGGAACGGGATATTTTAGCTTTCGCATCGCTCCCTTAGTTCCAGAAGGAAAGGTTTTAGCAGTTGACGTGCAGCCGGAAATGATTAATTTTATTAAATTGAATAAACAAGAAAAAAATATCGCTAACGTTGAGCCAGTTTTGGGCAGTATCGACAATCCGAATTTACCGGAAAACAGCGTGGATTTAGTTTTGATGGTCGATGCTTATCACGAATTTGCATATCCCAGAGAAATGATGCAAGGAATTGTGAAAGCACTCAAACCGGGAGGCCGCACGGTATCGATCGAGTATCGGGGCGAAAACCCGCTGATTCCCATTAAAGGTTTGCACAAAATGACGCAGAAGCAGGTGAAAAAAGAAATGGCCGCCGTGGGTTTAGTATGGAAAGAGACAAAAGATATCTTGCCCCAGCAGCATTTGATGGTGTTTGAGAAAAAATCTCAAATTTAGCCGGGAAACAGAGCGATTGTTTACCATTTTTACTCATTTTTGTCAAGGTACAAAAGACGTATTTTTGAGGCGCGCGGGCGAGCGGTCAAAAATTCTAAGCCTTAAGTAACCCTTAAGAGAGACATTTTACTAAAAATACCATTTACAATTAAAAATTGATAACCCAGAGGCGCTTCCTTCATTTTTCAAGCGAAGAAGTGTCGCTATTAAGAAGTACCAGCGTGAACATTCCAAGTTCCATCCTCACCATGCTCGCCGGCATCGGAGTGACTCTGATCAGTCTCTGGTACGGGCAGAATCACGGTTTGATGCCGATCGCCGCCTCTGACGAAGCATCCGACATAGACGCACTTTTCAATACAATGATGACCATTTCCACTGGACTATTTATCATGGTGCAGGGAATTCTCATCTTTGCTGCAATTAAATATCGCCGCCGTCAAGGAGACAACACAGACGGGCCGCCTTGGCATGACAACTTTCCCTTAGAAATTCTTTGGACAGCCGTGCCGGCGGTGATTATTTTAGGAATCGGAGTCTACAGTTTTGAGATTTACAACTCAATGGGAGGCCTCGATCCGATGGGGAATCATGACCACGGCACCATGCAAGCGCACTCTAAAATGCGGGGAAGTGCGATCGCAGCCACACTCTCAGATACACCCCAAAACGCCCCTCAAATTCCGTCTCAAAAACTCGTTGCTTTAGGGGTAGGCGCTTCCCCAGAAAATGAAGACAAACCAGCAGACTTAGTTGTCAATGTCACTGGTTTGCAGTACGCCTGGATTTTTAGCTATCCAGAAAGCGGCGTTAGTTCTGGCGAACTGCATATGCCAGTCAACCGCGACGTACAGCTAAATATCTCAGCCCAAGACGTGCTGCACGCATTTTGGCTGCCGGAATTTCGCCTCAAACAAGATGCAATTCCCGGGCGGCCGAGCGAACTGAGATTTACACCAACTAAAACCGGCGAATACCGGGTTGTTTGTGCTGAATTGTGCGGCGCTTATCACGGAGCGATGAAAGCTGTAGCAGTCGTTCACACGCCCGAAGAATTCGACGGTTGGCTGCAAAGCCAGCAAGTTGCTAGCAGTCAAAACTTAGAGCAAGCAGTTGCAGTCAATCCAGGGGAATTGTCAGACGGTGAATTTTTGGCTCCCTACGTCAGGGAAATAAAAATTAATTCCGAAACCCTCGAACAACTTCACCCAACTCATCACTAAAAATAGTCATTAGTTCCTGGCACTGGGTCTTCGATCCTGAGCTAATAACTAATGACTAATAACTAATGACTAATAACTATGACACAAGCACAGTTCCAAGAAAGTGCAAACACTGAGGCTCGCGGAACAGCGCCCGCCGATAGACATTGGCGCGACTACTTCACTTTTAATACCGACCACAAAGTCATCGGTATTCAATACCTGGTAACAACATTTATTTTCTATCTAATCGGCGGCGTGATGGCAACTTTGGTGCGAACAGAACTCGCCACCCCCGACTCCGATTTTGTCACCCCCGAACTCTACAACAGTTTATTTACTGTTCACGCGACGGTGATGATCTTCCTGTGGATCGTACCCGCCGGAGCCGGGTTTGCTAACTTTTTGATCCCCTTAATGATCGGGGCCAAAGACATGGCATTTCCCCGCCTGAATGCCGTTGCCTTTTGGATGATTCCCGTAGGTGGCGTCTTGCTATTGAGCAGTTTTTTTGTAGGAGCTCCGCAGGCGGGTTGGACTTCCTATCCGCCTTTGAGTTTAGTTACTGCTCAAGCCGGGGAAGAAATTTGGATTCTCAGCGTTTTGATTCTGGGAACTTCTTCGATTTTGGGGGCGCTGAATTTTGCCGTTACCATCTTTACCATGCGGGTTCCGAGCATGGGTCTCAATGATATGCCCTTGTTTTGCTGGGCGATGATTGCGACTTCAGCGCTGAGTTTGATTGCTACTCCAGTCTTAGCCGCAGCTTTGATTTTGCTGTCGTTTGACTTGTTAGCGGGGACGGCATTTTTTAACCCGACCGGCAACGGCGATCCGATCGTCTACCAGCATTTATTCTGGTTTTATTCGCACCCCGCAGTTTACATTATGATTCTGCCCTTTTTCGGGGTGATTTCAGAAGTTTTGCCGGTGCATTCCCGCAAGCCAATTTTTGGTTATTTGGCGATCGCCTATTCCAGTCTCGCGATCAGCTTTTTGGGCTTGATCGTGTGGGCGCACCATATGTTTACCAGCGGTACTCCCGGCTGGCTGCGGATGTTTTTTATGATCACGACTATGATCATCGCCGTACCAACAGGGATTAAAATATTTAGCTGGTTGGCAACTATTTGGGGAGGCAAACTCCGGCTTGTCAGCGCGATGCTATTTGGGATGGGTTTTATCTCAACATTTGTCCTCGGCGGCATCACCGGGATCATGGTAGCTTCCGTACCTTTCGACATTCACGTTCACGACACTTACTTTGTCGTCGCTCACCTACACTACGTGCTGTTTGGCGGCTCAGTGTTTGGCATTTACGCTGCTTTTTACCACTGGTTCCCCAAAATGACGGGGCGGATGATTAATGAATTTTGGGGTAGAGTTCACTTTGTTTTAACCTATGTTGGCTTTACTGTAACTTTCCTGCCGATGCACGCTTTGGGGATGCAAGGAATGCCTCGGCGGGTGGCAATGTACGACCCGAAATTTACCACAATTAATGTCATTTGTACTGTCGGTTCTTATATGCTGGCAGTGTCTACAATCCCGTTTATCATTAATGTGATTTGGAGCTGGATGTACGGCCCCAAAGCAGGTGACAATCCTTGGCAAGCTTTGAGTTTGGAATGGATGACGACTTCGCCGCCCCCGATCGAAAATTTTGAAGGAGTGCCGGTATTGGCAACAGGGCCTTACGATTACGGCATGGAAAAAATTCAGAATACAGGGGAACGTCTCAGACTTAAGTTGAGGGAAAATGCCACCCGCAACGCCCAGAAAACAGGTATTCCTATTGCGGAGGCTCAAGCTTCAACTTTCTTTGGCGGTACTGCAACTTTGGTCGCTCCTGAATCAGAGATAAATGTTGATTCTCCTGCTGATGAAAGTCAAGATGGCGAATAGTTATTAGTCATCAGGCATTAGTCATTGGGCATTGTTGACGGTTGACTGTTGACTGTTGACTGTTAACTAATGACTGATGACTAATGCCAACTGACAACTGACAACTGACAACTGACAACTGACTTCTTCATTACCAATTTCTTATGCAAATTCCAGCGATCGATCCGACAAAAACAGCCCTAAATTACCACCACGAGGGCGAAGTAGAAGCACACGGCGTCGAGCATCCCGACCACCGGATGTTAGGGGTAATTGTGTTCCTGTGCGCTGAAGGCATGATATTTTTCGGTATGTTTGCCGCGTATTTGATTTATCGGGCGATGGCCCCCGTGTGGCCTCCTGAAGGTACGCCCGCGCGAGAGTTATTGCTGCCGGGAATCAATACGGTGATTTTGATTGCTAGCAGTTTTGTGATTCACAATGCTGATAGTGCAATCAAAAAGAATGATGCCACCGGAATGCGGAATTGGTTGCTCGTAACTATTGCTATGGGCACAGTTTTCTTGGCAGGTCAGGTTTACGAATACACTCATTTAGAGTTTGGCTTGACGACGAATTTGTATGCCAGTTGCTTTTACGTTTTGACTGCTTTTCACGGCTTGCACGTTACGTTTGGAGTGCTGCTGATGGCGGGGGTTGTGTGGCGATCGCGCGCGCAAGGCCATTATTCTAGCGAGCACCACTTTGGAATCGAAGCGACTGAGATTTACTGGCACTTTGTCGATGTGATTTGGATTGTTTTGTTTTTGCTGCTGTATATTTTGTGACGCCTAGGTTCTGCTTGGAGGCCCCCTTTTTTAGGGGGTTTTTTTTGTGCAGAAGTAGGCTCGACCTTCATTCACATGAATCAAAGCGGATCGCGCTATAGCGGTTCTCAAGCGTGGTGAGGTATGCCCTATGCCCTATGCCCTATGCCCTATGCCCCATGCCCCATGTTACTGAGAAAGGCTATAAACTAAAAGTAGCAATTCTCCTATCCAGCAGCATTGAGAAAATTATGCAGTGCGAATTGTGCGATCGACAAATGGAAGCATTAACCGCCCATCACCTCATCCCCAAACAAAACACCAAGCGGAAAAACGAAGATCCCAGCCCGACAATCGACATTTGCTCCGCCTGTCACCGCCAAATTCACTCTCTCTTTGACAACAAACACCTCGCCCAAGAGCTCAACACCCTGGAAAAGCTCAAAAATAACCCTGAACTCCAGAAATTTGTCTCTTGGATTAAGAAACAAAAAACCGACAAACGCATTCAAGTACGCGGCAAAAAAGCTCGATCGTAGGGCCATAAATTAGGTATATACTCCTGGACGCAGTTACTGTCTGAGGTCCGGTTTCTTCATTAATTTTTCATTCCCTAACCCAAAATTTAACATATAAACCCGGTTTGTTTGCGTAAATCCTACTATCATAAAACTTCATTAAGATTGTAAGCATCAATAAACAATGGTAGTACCATATAGTCAAGAAAGTAAAATAAAAACTTGTTGCGCTAGTTAAAAAATGGAGAGTCTGGATGCAACTAGCAGAGAGGCACATCATTAAATCTACGGAACACCGTTTCGCCCAGATTGATGAATTAGCTTTTAAATCCAAGAATCTCTACAATGCTGCTAACTACGTCATTCGTCAGAGTTTTGTCTATGGATGGGGTTACATTAATTACAACGAGATGAACCGTTTAATGAAGTCTCATCAAGCCTACAAGGTTTTGCCAGCCAAGGTAAGTCAACAAATCTTGATGATATTGGACAAGAACTGGAAATCGTTTTTTGAAGCTGTCAAAGCTTACAAAGTTGATTCCTCTAAATTTACTGGTCGCCCGAAACTACCGAAGTACAAAGATAAAGTCAAGGGTCGAAATATTCTTGTCTATACGATTCAGGCGATTAGTAGCAAGGAATTGAAGAAAGGAGTTATTAAGCTTTCGGGTACAGAAATCTCAATAAAAACCCAAATAAAACCCGATCGAATTTGCCAAGTTAGGCTGGTTCCCAAATGTGATTCCTATGTAATTGAGGTAATTTATAATGAACCGGAGTCCACCGTCGAACAGATTCAAACAGAAGCAGTAGCTAGTATCGATTTGGGACTAAATAATTTAGTGGCGTTAACTTCAAATCAGTCGAGTTTTACCCCTCTCCTGATTAACGGGCGACCATTGAAATCGATCAATCAGTTCTACAACAAGCGTAAGGCAAAACTACAATCTCAATTGAAAGGAAGTAGCAAGACATCATCCCGTATTCAACGCCTAACTCGTTGTCGCAATCAAAAAGTAGATAATTACTTGCACTCCTCCAGCAGGCTTATAATTAATCTTCTCGTCGCACGAAAGATTGGGACGCTAATAATTGGAAAAAACCTACAATGGAAGAGCGAGATTAGCTTAGGGAAGCAAACCAATCAGAACTTCGTAAGTGTTCCTCATTCCCGATTAATTGAAATGTTGGAATACAAAGCTGAATTGGTTGGGATAAGGGTGATTGTGCAAGAAGAATCCTATACTTCTAAATCGAACTTTCTAGCTTTAGACCCAATCCCTGTTTATGGGAAGACTGGCGCTAATGATGTCGAATTTAGTGGCAAGCGAATTAAGAGAGGATTGTACAAAACATCGGTCGGTCAATTAATCAATGCGGATATTAACGGATCTTACAATATTTTGAGAAAAGCAATCCCAAATGCGTTTAGCAATGGGATAGGGAGCTGCGTAGTTCAGCCAAGGCGGGTCAATCCGCTCGAAGTGAAAGTGAAAGGGGAGGGACTTAATGCCTCCCATGTCATGTCATAAATGACTATACTTTTACCAGCTATAGTGATTTACTTATTCGTAACAAGCTGCCAACAATTATCATGAACCTCACCTCCCTCGAACTCGCAAAAGACCGAGCGCGCATCTACAAAAACTACCTCCAAATGCAAATAGATGCCCAAGCTAACATAAACAAACTAGCTTTTTTAGACCGGGGCATTGAAAAATCCCCTTACCAACAACACATTAAAAACTATCCCGATTATCTCAAACAGAAACCCGACGGCTTAAAAGTAATTAGCTCTATTCCCGGCCCCAATAATCCCCTCAAACCTACTCCGTTTCCCAGCCTGGGAGAACTACCTCAAATTAACTCTCAAGCTTTAAGTTTCCTCCACGAAGATATCAAACAAGCCTGCGTTTGCATTGGTACTTTTGTAGACGGCAAAATTCAGGCACAGTGGCTGGGAAAAAACGCACTTACCAAAGCTGAGCAGTGGAGTGCCACTAAAATTATCCCACTCCTTAATATCGTCAGTCAAGTAAATAGCAAATATCCCGACTGCGACATTGACAACTGCGTTGTTAGAGATGGCAACGGGCTAAGACACGATTTTTACTTTTACGATGTAGCAAAAGACATGATTAGCTATGCCTCAAATATAGGTAGTTCAAACTCCTTAGCCGCGATGTTCAAACGCTTCGATACTCGCATAGGATTAGAGCAATGGCTGAAGAGCGCTACTGGCAATAATGACCTAATTTTTCGCGGCGATTACGGCGAAAATCCTTATCACAACAACCCAAAAATCTTCGATCTCACCAAAAAACAAGTGCTGCTAAGTGCGGCATTAAACAGTACCAAACAAAGTAATACCGTATCTGCTTATGATTTGACCAGGCTAATTTCCATGTTAGGATGGCACTTCCACATCGAACAGCGATCGCGCATGAAAGCATCTCAGTGGAACAGCTTAGAAAGCATTGTCAGAGCAATGGGACATGACAGCGCTCGATATGTGGACGTAGCAATTAAAACTTTGGGGATGGATAGCCTTATCACTTCTCCAGTAATTATCTCAAAATTGGGTTACGGACTCAGCTCGATCAGGGGAACCCTAGAAACAGTTTATGTGGCTTTAGTGCGGTTTGTTGACGAGCGGCCGAAAGCGGCGGGAAAGCCGGCAAAACTCAGAACTTTAGCCATGAGTTTGCGGGCAGAAAAACCTGTAGGCGGTTCCACTAGTGTCGATCGCCTAGCGATCGAACTCGACGCCAGATTTTGCGCCGAAGTCACGGAAATTCTCCGCCGGTTGTTTGCGGAAGAATTTTAAACGAGGGCGATCGACTACTTAGAAAGTCGGTGAAACTTGCGATAAAGCATCCTCTCCACCGGCTTTCCTCCCCGCAAATGTTGCTCAGTTATGGCCGCAACTTCTTCAGGGCAAACACCATTGTACCAAACCTCTTCTGGCAGCACCAATACCATCGGCCCGTTGCCGCACTGTCCCAAACAACTGCTAGCAACCACTTCAACTTCTGAGGGCGACAATTGCTGAAAAGCTGCCAGTACCTTTGCTGAATTTTGCTTGCGACAAGTGCGGTTCTGGCAAACGAGAACTTGTCTAGAAGATTGGATAATTTTCATATTTTTTAGTTGACAGTCGGCTGAATATATGCTACCTTTTTATCATGGGAATAGGTGTAGCCATATATGCCCAGATTGTAGGAAAGTCGTTAAAAACTTTGGACGGGCTAGAAGCCCATCCCACAACTCATTAAACTTGAATTGCATTCAATCGCTTTGAATTCCTCAAATTATTGTGGGGAGTAGGGGTTGGGCGTCCCGCCCGCCCGAAAAATACAATTTAGATGCGGGACAGCTTAAGACTTCAGCGCACCCTACGGTTAATCTGGTGACAAACCTTTGGAAGCCAACCATTGTCTATCGAACAAACGCGACTGATACCGAGCCCCGCCGTCGCAGAGTACCGTAACAATCGTATGTCCAGGCCCCATTTGCTTCGCTAAAGCCACAGCCGCCCCCACATTAATCCCCACAGAACCGCCCATAAACAGCCCTTCTTTCCTCAGCAGTTGGTAAATCACCCGGACAGCTTCAGTATCGTGAATTTGGATGGCGTCATCTACCGGGGCATTCTCCATATTTGCAGTGACGCGAGTGGTGCCAATTCCCTCAGTAATCGAACTACCTTCAGTCTTAATTTCCCCAGTTTTGAAATAACTGTAAAGCCCGCTGCCCATCGGGTCTGCCAAGACAATTCTAACAGCAGGATTTTTTTCTTTCAAAAACATTCCTACGCCAGCAAAAGTGCCGCCGGTACCGGTAGCTGTTACCCAAGCCTCAATTTTACCGTTTGTTTGTTCCCAAATTTCCGGGCCAGTTGTCTCGTAATGAGCTCGGCGATTGGCTAAATTGTCAAACTGATTTGCCCAGACTGCATTCTCCATTTCGGAAGCCAATCTTCCCGACAATTTGACATAATTATTTGGGTCTTTGTAAGGAACAGCGGGAACAGTCCGAACTTCAGCGCCCAAGGTTTTCAAAGCATCGATTTTTTCTTGAGATTGGTTATCGGGAATCACAATCATACATTTGTAACCTTTAGCGTTGCAAATGTGGGCCAAACCGATGCCAGTATTGCCCGCAGTGCCTTCAACAACGGTGCCGCCCGGTTTCAGCAAGCCTTTTTCTTCTGCATCTTTGATGATGTATAAAGCAGCCCTATCTTTAACGGAACCGCCGGGATTGAGAAACTCTGCTTTACCGAGAATTTCGCAGCCAGTTTCATCGCTGAAGCTGTTTAACCGAATTAGTGGCGTGTTGCCGATTGTGCCTACAAAGCCGTTTTTGATATCCATATTTTTTGCGTGTTTGCATCCTATTATTAATTTTTACAAGAAGTTGATATTTATTGCTAGGAGTTTTACCAAATCTTGCTCATATTGAGTACGAATCCCGGCAAAACGGGGTCGCCGCTAACGGTAGCCGGATTCTCCAAACATTCCTCTGGCAAACCAGGACGGTAAATATAAACTCTGCGATTTTTGCGGTCAATCAACCAGCCTAACTGCACTCCGGGTTCTCTCATATATTCTTGCATTTTTTCTTGCAAGGGCTTGAGATTGTCAGAAGCAGACCTCAGTTCTACTACAAAATCAGGGCAAATCGGGGCAAATTTTTGCTTTTGTTCGGGTGACAAAGCATTCCATCTTTCCAATTTTATCCAAGCAGCATCCGGCGACTTTTGGGCACCTGTGGACAGAGTAAATCCTGTACTCGAAGTAAACGCTAAACCAGTACCATTTTGTTCTGCCCAAACCCACAGCGGTCCAAATATATTACCTTCTCGGTTTCCCGTCTCCGAACCAGTAGGGGGCATAATTAGCAATTCTCCCGATTTGTTGCGTTCAATGCGTAACTCACTATTGATTTGACAAAACTCGAAAAACTCGTCGTCTGTCATTTGCAATTTGGGCGGTATTCGCAATACAATTGTTGATGACAGCATTTGACCTTTCCTCCTATCTAAAGTGTTTACACAAAATTGCACAATTTCTTTGTTTGTAGTTAGCACTTGAGTGCTCAAAAATCAGGATTAAGGACTCAAGTCCTAGCTACAAGCTGGTGTGGGATCAATTCCGGTTGTATCGGAATGATTAAACCACAGAGGGCACAGAGAACACAGAGAAAGAGAAGAGAGAGATAATAATTCCGATGTCAACGGATTTGATATTACGTGCGAATTATAGAGGTAAGGTGTGCAGTGCACACCTTACCTAATTAGGTTCTGTGTCCAGGAATGCTAAACCTATTTATTCGGCTGAGGAGTCATCCGCAAATAAGGCTTAATCGGCGTATAACCTTTAGGAAATTTCTCTGCCAATTCTGCGGGGTCGGTAATCGAAGGTACGATGACGCAATCGTCGCCGTCTTTCCAATCAACCGGAGTCGCAACGCTGTATTTGTCCGTAAGTTGCAAGGAATCAATTACTCGCAAAATTTCATTAAAATTCCGACCAGTGCTCGCCGGATAAGTAATGCTCAAACGCAATTTCTTTTCCGGGTCAATCACAAAAACTGTGCGGATTGTTAAGTTGTTTAGCGAGTTGGGATGGATCATGTCGTAAATGTCGGAGACTTTACGATCGCCATCTGCTAAAATCGGATAATTGAGGGTAACATTTTGAGTTTCCTCAATATCTTTAATCCAGCCCATGTGAGAATCCACATCATCGACGCTGAGGGCAATGGTTTTGACGCCCCGCTTTTCAAATTCAGACTTTAGACGGGCCACTGCACCGAGTTCTGTGGTGCAAACTGGAGTATAGTCTTTCGGGTGAGAAAATAACACGACCCAGCTATCGCCAGCCCAGTCGTAGAAATTGATTTCGCCTTCAGACGAAGCTTGGGTAAAGTTCGGAACTGTGTCGCCTAATCGCAGAGTCATAACGGATTTCCTCTAATTTTATTTAAGGACTGTTCCTTATCATCCCATAATTGCCCGGTTTCTCGATCGAGCTGTAAAGGATTCTAAACTTTTTGGTCGATCGATCGGCAATTCCACTACTGTAATGTATGTGTGGCTTATACCGCTAAATTTTCTTGCTATGCTTTACTTTTTGCTTAAGGCAATACAGCCTATTTTAGTCCCGCTGTGTTTTGTGTCCGCCTGGGGCATAGTTTTTTTGCTGTGTTTGAGTGTCGGGCGTACTGTCACCGACTTGATGCGCCGAGCTCAGCGGATGCACCAAATCCCTTGTGCTAACTGCGTATTTTTCACGGGCGACTACCACCTCAAGTGTCCCGTTCAGCCTACTATAGCTTTATCTGAAGATGCGATCGACTGTCCTGATTATCGAGGGCATTCGGGAATTTACGGTTAAAAAATCCGGCCGCTACTTTACATATTTCTTAACATCTCTGGCTCTTTCAATTAAACTTAAGTTGTGGTAAAGAGATTTTCAGGAGAGGGGAAAGAATGCTAATTCAAAAGCTAAATGCCTGCGATGAGTTTATTGCTGGCGACGGTACTCAACTGCGAGAATTGCTGCATCCAGACAAACAAGCTGTAGATTTGGGTTACAGTTTAGCCCACGCCACTTTGCCACCGGGACAAACTTCTGCGCTGCACTCCCTAACAACTTCTGAAGTTTACTACATCCTCAGCGGTCTTGGGGAGATGCACATCGACGACGAAAATCAATTCGTGGAAGCCGGAGATGCAGTTTACATTCCGCCAAACGCCAAGCAGTTTATTTACAACTGTGGCACAGAGCCGCTAATATTTATTTGTATCGTCGATCCCGCGTGGCGAAAGGAAGACGAAACAATTTTCGACTAATTTTCTAGTGTTTCTCCTTTTATGCTCGTTACCCGGCTCTGCCCGGTAACGCATATCTAGAGGCTCTGCCTCTACTGAAAAAAACATCACAAACCGAAAATTTCTTTTAATAACAACTTTAACAACAACAGCACCCAGCCATATGTACCGAGTGATTTCCTCTTTTTTCAACTTCGATGTGGAGTTGCAATAATCCTCGGATTCATTTGCATTGCTCCCGTCTAATTAGTTGAGGAAGTATCAGCTTTGTTGGTGGGTGCTGCTATTGGTTTTTGATGAGACAGATGTGAGATTAGACAGCGTTTTACTCCTTAGATTCTATTGTGAACTTCGCTGCGGTATCTAGATGTTGTATCTGTCAGAGAAGCTTTTTGTTCGCTTCATATTATTAATTTAGCACCTTCTTCTAGAAGTGCAAGTACCTGCAACTAAACTTTACATTTTTAGAAGTAACTGCAGATAATTATGAAGTTAAATTAAGCATTGAGCTTTCTAGCTGCTCAGCTAAAATACTAGAGTCCGGCTGTGCCTGCTGCTGCGAGAAACGGCATAATATCTGTATGAAAACAACCAAACTCATCAAACTGTGCGCCTTATCGCTGAGTATCTTTCTACTGTGCAGCAGTGCAGCGGCTGCTCCAACCACGGCGAACCCTCAACCTGGGCAGACTTACACTAACCAAGAGATTCTGCAACAGTTGGTGAAGGCAAAAGTCGTGTATCTGGGAGAAACCCACGATAGCGCGGAAGACCACCAAGCTCAACTGGCGATTATCCGAGAAATGCAGCGGCAAAATCGGAAAATTGCGATCGCGATGGAAATGTTTCAGCGTCCCTTTCAAAGTGCGATCGACAACTACTTAGCAGGTAAACTGACTGAGGAGCAATTAGTCGAGCAAACAGAGTACGATCGCAGATGGCGTTTTCCCTGGGAATCTTACGCCCCCATTTTGCGGTTTGCCAAAGAAAATCAACTACCCGTCCTCGCCTTAAATACACCATCCGAAGTAACGAGAAAAGTTGCCCGTCAAGGTTTAGAAAGCCTCACTGCGGAGGAAAAAAAGCACATTCCGCCAATATCCGAAATTCGCACTGACAACGCCGAATATCGGCAACTGCTGCTAGAAGTTTTCCAGCAACACCAAAAGGCAGGACAGGGAAATAGTACGGCTTTTGAAAGATTCTTGCAAGCCCAAGTTTTGTGGGACGAAACTATGGCGGAAAAAATAGCTGAATTTGTCCAAGCAAACCCCGACTATCAAGTTGTGGTGTTGGCGGGAAAAGGGCACATTATTTACGGTTACGGCATTCCCAGTCGCGTCGAGAGGCGTTTGGGAGTCGGGAAGGTAAAAATGCGATCGGTTTTATTCAATTCCACTGAAAATCTTCCTTTGTCGGCAGATAGACCCATTGCTGACTTTGTTTGGCAGCATTGATTTGATATGATCTCAAAAATATAACCCACTAAGCCAGAGCGAGAACCAAATCGTGAAAGTCAAGCGTCTAAAAATGAACTCATTCCGAGGCATCAGCGATTTGACCCTGGAGTTTGATACAGATGAGCCGACCGTGTTCATCGGTATCAACGGTGTGGGAAAATCCAGCATACTTGAGTGTTTGGCTATTCTTCTCTCCTGGCTGACAAAGCGAATTCAAACTCCCAATAGTAATGGACGTTCTTTCAACGAAGATGATATCAAAAAAGGATGCAAAGAAACTCACAACGAAATTACAATTTCAATCAATGACTGGCCGGAAGTGGTATGGTCTTTAACCAAGGTCAGTAAAGGGCGAAGCAAGGATACTAGCAGCAACCTTGGGGAATTAAAAAGAGTTGTCGATCGCATACACAGTGAGTTAGAGGCTAATTCTTACGCAGCATTGCCTCTGGCTGTTTACTACCCAACTAACCGTGCCGTACTTGATATTCCTTTGAAGATTAGGACGAAACATTCGTTTGAGCAGATAACTGCTTATGACGAGGTTCTCACGGGAGGGCAAATCGATTTTAGGCGCTTTTTTGAATGGTTTAGAGATCGGGAAGATTTAGAAAACGAAGTACGACTAAATGATTCCGATCAGTATCGCGATCGCGAACTAAAAGCAGTCAGATATGCGATCGCTAACTTACTAGACGGCTTTTCAAATTTACGGGTTAGGCGATCGCCTTTGCGAATGACGGCAGACAAACAAGGCGATGAACTGATCGTCAATCAACTATCCGATGGTGAAAAATGCTTGTTAGCACTAGCAGGAGATTTAGCAAGGCGTTTGGCGATCGCAAATCCGAATCCAGATTGCAATCCGCTTGAGGGTTCCGGCGTTGTTTTGATTGACGAGATTGAGCTACACTTGCACCCAAAATGGCAACGGGCGATTATTCCGAATCTGAAAAAAACATTCCCAAATTGCCAGTTTATAATTACGACTCATTCGCCACAGGTAATCAGCGATCTCAAATGGGTTCATCTTTTGAGGTCAACATCTGAAGGAATTGCGATCGATCGAGTACCCTCCTTTGGGAAAGATAGCAATCGGATTCTAGAAACGCTTATGGGAACTCCAGAACGTCCGCAGCAAATTAGAGAATCTTTACGTGAATTGTTTCGCTTGATAGACAAGGGCGAACTCGGAAATGCACGGCAATTGCGCCAAGAATTAGCACACCGAATGGTAGAAGAAGATCCTGAATTTGTGAGAGCAGATTGGCTAATTCAACGCAAGGAAATTCTCACTAAATGAAATATATTCAAAAGGGGAAAGAACCTCAAAAATTTTCCGACTGGAAGGCTATACAGAAGTCTCTCGGTGTCAACTATGATTACAAATATCTTTCCAACCCTGAGAAAAAAGCGGTACACATTTCTTTGCTAAGTGAACAAGGCTATATTTGCTGCTACTGCTGTATGAGAGTTGAGCAAAGCAATAGCCATATTGAACATCTAGCCCCCCAGAGCAAGACTGATTCCGAATTATCTCTTGATTACACAAATATGCTAAGCTCTTGTGGCAGATATCCAAATTGGCCAGAGTATTGTGGCAATAAGAAGAAGAATCTTGCGATCGGGGTTTCGCCACTACAAGCCAACTGTGAAGAATTTTTTGATTACTCTAGCACTGGTGAGATACTGCCAACTGCAAATAATTTAGCTCATCAAAAAGATGCTCAAACAACCATTAAAGTTTGGGGACTCAATCATTTTGACTTAACAGAGGGACGAAAGCAAGCATTTGAAGCACTGGAAGGAATAACACAGGAAGAGGCAGAATTATTAGCTCAAGTTTGTCAACAAATGAATGGGGAAGGGCGATACCAGCCTTTTTGTACTGCTGTTTTGTGTTTTCTAAAAAATTATTTTGGTGTTTCTTAAGTTGAATGTTGCCCAAAGATTGCGCGATCGACGATCGGACTTAATATAAACTTGACCCCACCGCATCACCCGATCGCAGATTGCAGAAACTCGATGCACCAAGGCACACTTTACATATCGGTCATCCGTCGGTTATATTTACTACAAACCGCGCGCCCGGTGTGGGAGACTCCTCAGTCAATCGATTTTAGATTTTAGATTTTAGATTTTAGATTGAAGCATTGGCCCCACGGATAAATACGTTCGGCAAGTTTCATCGGATACAGGTTTTTTATTTCACCGGTCCTGAGTCTGCGAAGGAATGAATCACGTGGCGGGTATCCTGGATGCTTTCAGTCACGTCGGCCCGGTTTTTTATTGGTGACTATTTATTTAACTAATATATGTTAAGGCAAGAGACAGCGATCGCCTTCCTTTGCTAAAATATAGCTTGGAAATGTCAAGATTATCTTGTCAAAATATCAGGAAATACCGTGAACAATAGACCAAAAATACTTGCATTTGCCGGGAGTACCCGCGAAGCATCCTACAACAAACTGCTGGTGAAAGTTGCGGCGGCTGGGGCTACGGCGGCGGGCGCAGAAGTTACTTATGTAGATTTGCGCGATTTGCCGCTGCCGCTATTTGACGAAGATTTGGAAGCAAAAGAGGGAGTGCCAGAAAATGCCCGCAAATTGAAGGAATTGATGGTAGCGCATGACGGGTTTTTGATAGCTTCCCCTGAGTATAACAGTTCAGTTACGCCTGTGTTGAAAAATGCGATCGATTGGGTATCGCGCCCAGCACCGGGTGAACCGGGATTGGTGGCATTTACTGGCAAAGTAGCGGTAATTATGAGTGCTTCCCCAGGCGGAATGGGGGGTTTGCGAGGATTGGTTCATTTGCGATCGATCCTGGGGAATATTAACGTATTGGTGCTCCCGGATCAGAAAGCAATTCCCCAAGCTTTTGAAGCATTTAATACTGACGGTACGATGAAAGATCCCAAACAGCAGGACGCTGTTGAGAATCTAGGTGCTAAGTTGTCTAATGTGCTGTCGAAATTAATCGCATGAGGCAATAAATTCATTTTGCAGTAGGGATACAGCAATGTTGTGTCCCTATCCTAGTATCTGTTATTTCGCTGGCTGCATCAAGTGCGATTCATAGAATAAAAGCCTTGAAACGGCATTGTTAAAATGCCCAATATCCGACTAATTTCATTAACAAAAAAGTCTCGCTTGTCAATAAAAATTGTGCTGTTACTCAATTTAAGAAACTTCCAATCAGTACCCGTAGTAACAGCCCCATAAATGCTTTCAATTTGCTCTCCGCTGCGCTGATTAAATAATTGGGCGGCTACCATTTCTGCAATACACTGGCCTAAACCGGATTTAATACTTTCATTCTTAGCCTCTGTGAGAGTAATTACGGGGGCACGAATTTCATAGGAATCCTTCGATGCAGTGAGAATATAATCGCAATACCCGTTTAAGCCCGCTTCTACATCTACATTGAATTCAGAACCAGAGAAAAAACCAACTTGAAAATTAAATTGCCGCCTGACTTCCAATAATATTGGAGCAATAATTAATTCAGCGCGAGCCTTTTCTGTATTAATTGCAGTAGCTAAAGACAGGTTTTCAGTTAAAGTAGTTTGCAAATAGGAACTTGGCTGTACCTCTGGGATATCACTAAACAAATCTAAAGGTTCTTCTACGGTTAAATTAAAAGATTCTCTAACTTTCGCTAAAGTTGTAAAGTCGCTGTATGCCACAGGTTAACATCCTTGCTCGATTTTGGCGATCGCATTCTCAAATTGCTACAATTATAATTGATTGCCTGTTATTCTCACCCCCAAATTAACATGACATTCACCGGAGATCCCGACTCAGCACCTGCTTTGCCGACAGCAGCAGAAGCAGCCGTTGCCAAAACCAGCAGCCGCGCTTTAGAATCGCACTTGCAAAATCATCCGTCTGGCGAATCCCTCAAATTGATATTAAACGAAAAAGAGGGAAAGACAATTGACATACCTGCAGCAGCATTGCCACTGCTGTTAGCGATTTTACAACAGACAAGCAGCGGCAATACTGTCAAGCTGATTCCAATTACTGAGGAACTCGATATCTGGCAGGTTGAGGCCATACTGAATGTCTCCCGCGAGTATGTGTGGCAGTTATTAGATTCGGGCGAAATTCCTTACAAAATGGTACGCACCTGTCGCCGGATACGTTATGAAGATGTAATGAAATATAAAAAGCAGGATTATGACAAAAGAAGTAAATTGCTTGACGAACTTGTCGCAGAATCAGAAGCACTCGGTTTGTACGACTAACTCATGGAAATTGTAAAAGTTGTCTGCGATGCTAATGTTTTGTATTCAGCCGCACTCCGCGATTTTCTGATGGAATTAGCCGTGGGTGATGTGTTTGAGCCGAGGTGGACAGAAGAGATTCACGGCGAGTGGATAAGAAACGTGCTTCTGAACAATCCAAATCTCACATTAGAACGGCTTGCCAGAACCAAAAATCTGATGAATGCAAGCATTAAAAATTGTGTGGTGACTGGCTACGAGCCAATTATACCAGATTTGGAACTTCCAGATCCGGGCGATCGGCACGTTCTAGCAGCAGCAATTCATTCTCGCGCGGATTTTATCGTTACTTTCAATCTCAGGGATTTTCCTACTGAGAATCTCAAACAATATAATATTGAACCGCTGCACCCAGATGACTTTATCCTACGCTTTCTCAACTTAAAGTTTGAAGGTGTATGCAAAGCAGCCGAGAAACAAAGAATCAGGCTCAAAAATCCGCCAAAAACGCCTGACGAGTATTTACAAACGCTGGTAGAATTGGGACTGCCGCTGTCAGCACATCGGATGCGAGAATTGTGCTATCGAGATTAGTTCGATCGCAAACCGCATAATTTTCTGAGTTTTTTCCCAGGTTTTTTATTGTATCTTCCCACAGGCTAACTCTTCGACCTAGCCAATATACCGCTCATCTACTTTTTCCAAGACCGCAGTAAACGTATTTTCCATTATGCCTCTACTTGAAAACGGGTATAATTTTATTTCCGAGAGATAATAGCTCGTGAAAACATTACCACAAATTGTACCGAAACCGCATCACCCGATCGACGTAAAATAAAACCACCCGATCGCAGATTGCCAGAAATAGACAAGAGTAGGCATACTTGAACTATCGGTCATCGGTCGGTATATTTCTTCCAAACAGCACGGCAGGCGTGGGAGACTCCTCCGTTACGCCTGCCCTGCAGTTTTATTTAATAATTGTTCGATTTCCTACGGCATAGCTTCGCTTCACCTAAATTACCCCATTTTTTTCTTCTTCCAAGCCTCGACAAACGGCAAAAACACCGACACCAACTCCTGCCGATTCATCACCAAAGTCGGATAAGAAACTCTCCCGTAATTCTTCCCCACTTCCAGCGGAAAAATCCCCTGGGACTCCAGCGGCAACCAAACTGCACCAGCAGCCTTCACAATTACCCAACTCCCCGCAATATCCCAAATTTTCGGAGTCGCTTCCACCCCTCCCATAGCCACACCCGAAGCCACCGTCAAAAAATTGTAACTAGCCATGCCCAACATCCGAATTTTACTCGGAAGATGAGGCCCGATTCCCACACTCCGCGAACACAAATTAAAAATATGATTCCCGCTCATCTTATCAGCAGTGGGACAAATCGGCCGATTGTTCAAAAACGCACCTTGAGGCATATTTGCCAATACATTGTCGCCCGCCAAATCCCCTGCATAAAAACCGTGAAAAGATTGATTCACCGGCGGCAAATGCACGCAGCCAAAAACCGGAGTTCCGCGATACAATAAGCCCAAAGAAATCCCCCAAATCGGAATTCCCCTAGCAAAATTAGTTGTAGCATCCAAAGGATCGACAACCCAACACCATTCATTATCTGGGAAAACGTGTTCTCCTTCCTCACTCAAAATCCCGTGACTGGGAAAAGCAGATGAGATCGCACTTCTAATCTCCGCATCCGCCCAATTATCAGACTGCGTAACCAAACTCCCATCATCCTTCTCATCTGCTTGTGCAGAACCGAAATCTTTCAAAAACTGCTCGCCGACTGTCTTGACAGTAGTCTGAGAAAAACTTAAAATAGAATCCCAAAAATCTTTCATTTGTATTTTGTTTGTACGATAAGACGGCGGTTGAAACCAGGTCTACAAAAACTAAGACGGCGGTTGAAACCGCGTCTACAAAAACTAAGACGGCGGTTGAAACCGCGTCTACAAAAACGAAGTCCGCCTCCGCGGACTGAAGATAACTTTCTTCAACCCGCGGAGGCGGGTTTTGTCTGTATAGACGCGGTTTCAACCGCCCGGTCTTCTTCTCTCAGTCTAATTCATTTTCAAGAATAGTGGCGATCGCACTTTTAGCATTATCCTGAAACTCCCCAACATCCACCCTACCCAACAGCCAAACAGCCAGAATCATACCCACCGCCGGCACAGCAAAAACCAACCCATAAGCCAACATCGGCACCCCAAACAAACTTCTGCCCAAATCCAAAATAGCACCGCCACTAATCGTCGCCACACCCCGCGCCATCGCCTGCGACAAACCCCAAGCGCCAATAAAAGTCCCAGCAGTTTCTGCAGCAGTCAAATCCAACATCAAACTCAGCGCACCCGTCGTCGTAATACCCGAAGCAAAACCAAAAAACATTAAAGCCGACTTAAACACAATTGGATTTCCTGTGAATCCCGATGCAATAATTAAACCCAAACAAGCAGCAACCGACAAACAGCCCAACCTAATCGTATTTTGCTTGCCAATGCGCGGCACAATTAAAAAACCAGTGGCGCTCAAACCGATCAGAGTACCAGTACCATAAATAGCATTTAAGCGAGTAGTTTCCGAAATCGGCATCTTAAAAATTTCGCCGCCGTAAGGTTCCAAAACCGCATCCTGCATAAACAAACAAATTGTCATAATCAGCAGGAAAGTAAAAAACAAACCGGTTTGGCGGCTAGCAGTCAAAATCCGCAGCGCACTTCCCAGAGTAATTTTATCTTCTCGATTCACTGCGGACGATCGCACCCCGTACCGCGAATACTTTTTCTCAACGCCAAAAGTTGCAATCCCCACCAACAGCAAAACCAGCGCCGGCACCTTCACAAACAAACCGTTAATCGAAGCCTGCAACACTTCCCGTGGCACATCCCCATCAATTTGCTTCAGCAAACCGCTGCTAACAATCGCCCCGATAATAATACCAACCATCAGCATCGACCACACCACACCAATCAACTTCGATCGATCCTCCTCATCGGAAACATCCACCAACAAAGCCGCAAAAGGAGTCGAACTCGAACAAATAGCAATACCGTAAAGTGCAAAAATCAAACCCAACAAACCCACCCAACCGTAAGTAGGAGTCGTCCACCCCACAGCCTCCAAACTGCTACCCAAGCGCCACATCACCTGCACCGCTAAAAAAGCAGAAATCACAAACAAAACCCCGCCCATCCACACATAACCCGTGCGGTGATGGCCAAACAAAGGCTTAGCATCAGACATTTGCCCGAACCACACCCTAGCCGGGGCGACAAACTGGTGCATAGCCAGCGTACCAGCCACCACAGTAGCCGGAATCGCCAACTCTTTAATCATGACGCGATTGAGCACCCCCAGGGTCAAAATCGACATCATGCCCAATCCCATCTGAAACAAACCCAACCGGAACATAGTCAGCAGGGTAACTCTCTTGATAGCAGGAGTCGCGGAATCTGTTAATCTTGAATCTGGTAAACGGTCGATCGACATAACTACTCAAATAAACACATCATTTGCACTTATAGTAACTGAGATATCGCAACCCGCCGCCTTTCCTCCCCCGGCTAGAAGCTCGATCGGGATTATTCGTATAAATTCATATAAAAATAAAGAGAATCAATAACTGTGGATTTACCAACCGTGACAACCATTACCCTAGGACAAAACGGCCCAGCCGTCATTCCCCTGTGCGTCGGAACTTGGGCTTGGGGCGACAAACTATTTTGGAACTACGGCAGCAACTACGGCGCCGCCGAAGTCGAAGCAGCATTCAAAACATCCCTAGACAGCGGAGTCAACTTCTTCGACACAGCCGAAGTCTACGGTAACGGCTTGTCAGAAGAATTGCTGGGGCAGTTTATCAAAAAAACCAGCCAACCCGTGCAAATAGCCACCAAATTCGGCCCCGTACCTTGGCGGATTACAGGAAAATCAGTTTCCGAAGCCTTAAGTGCCAGCTTAAAACGCTTGCAAGTAGAACAAATCGCCCTCTACCAAGTGCATTGGCCATTCACTTTTTTACTCAGTCAAGAAACCCTGATGAACGCCTTAGCCGATGAAGTAAAACAAGGCAGAATTCAAGCAGTAGGAGTCAGCAACTATTCAGTAGAACAGATGCGCCAAGCCCACAAAATACTAGCAGCAAGAGGCGTTCCCCTAGCAACAAATCAAGTCCGGTACTCCTTGCTGTCGCGGCAAGTAGAAAAACAAGGAATTGTGAGTGCAGCCCGCGAATTGGGAGTAACAATTTTAGCGTACAGCCCCTTAGCCCAAGGATTGCTCACCGACAAATACACAGCCCAAGAACCACCTACAGGAGCCCGCAAAATGGACTCCCGCTTCAGCAAAAGTGGCCTCGAAAAAATCGAATTAGTCATGTCCACCCTGCGGAAAATGGGCCGAAAGCGCGATCGAACGCCCGCCCAAGTTGCCCTAAACTGGTTGATATGCCAAAACGGAGTTATCCCCATTCCCGGCGCCAAAACCGCCAAACAAGCCCAAGAAAATGCAGGCGCGTTAGGCTGGAATTTGAGCCAAGAAGAAGTCAATCAATTAGAATTAATGACACGTCCCTGGCGAGAATAAATTTGTTAATTGTTGACAGTTGACTGTTCGCTGTTCGCTGTTCGCCGTAGGTTAGCTGGTTCCCCGGCTATGCCTGGGAACCCATGTCCAGAGGCTCTGCCTCACTTATGGACGAAAATTAGGCCTCGCTTCCGAAAATAAAATTGGAGGCATAGCCGACGGTTAGGCATTACCAAGCCGAGCCTAATAACGAGTAGAAACAACAGTTCATTTCCTTCTTCTTTCTTCCCTCTTCCCTCTTCCCTCTTCCTTCTTCCTTCCACCCCTCTTCCTTGTATCCGTTACATCCGTTACAAAATCCGTTGCCGAACTTCGTCTTACTATGAAAATCTTAACTGACTGGGGCTTCACGCGCGAAGGCTGGCGCAACAACAGCCGTGGCGAATATTTAGTTTTGCTTCAAGGAGCATTGCTCACAGGATTTGTAATCTTACCAGTTTATCAACTGCCAGGATTAAAAATTCAATCAACCCACTTACTTTATATTATCTGGTTTATGGCCTGTATTCTAGGCTTAACCGGATTAATTTTCATCATCAAAGGATTGATAGACTTAGGAAAAAACCTCACACCTTTACCATATCCCAGAGAAGACGGAGAATTAGTCCAAACAGGCATTTACGGAAGAGTGCGGCATCCATTATACAGCGGCTTAATTTTAGCAGCCCTCGGCTGGACACTTTTTCAAATGAGCATATCCCACTTAATAGCCAGCGCACTATTAATAATACTTTTCTAGATCAAAGCCAACCGAGAAGAAACCTGGTTAACCCAAAAATATCCAGACTATTCAGAGTACCGCCAAAAAGTCAAAAAACTAATTCCCGGAATCTATTAACAGTTCGATCTAAAAACCTCGCTGTCAACAGTCAACAGTCAACAGTCAACAGTCAACAGTTAACAGTCAACTGTCAACTGTCAACTATCTAAAGACCATTACCAATTAGAATAAACGGTGCCCAGTAGTATGGATGATGCAAACGACTGGCCACTGACCGTTTCAAACCGCTGCGAGTTTGAGCTAAAATTGATAAATTGGCCGATGGACCCAACACTGAATCATCACCTGTAATTAAGGCTATTTGCGCTTTTTGCAAAGCTTCTGCCTTCTTATTTCCCGACAGCAACGCCGTATAAAAAGCAACCATCAAAGCTTGAGTGCCGCCATCATCTACTTTCCATAAAGAAGCGATCGCAGCTTTTGCTCCTGTTTCCTGTATCTGGTAGCCAAAACCTAAAATTTCTTCTCCATTACCTAGTTTACCACCTATCCCCGTCTGGCAAGCACTCAATACTACCAAGTCTACATTTAGTAGGTTTAAAGTTTGAATATCGGGCAGGGTAATTAGACCCCCATCACCCAGCAAAATAAACGAATCTTCGGGTTTTCCCGTAACAAACATAGCATGAGTTGCCAAATGAATAATGTTATAATCTGGCAAGCGGGGAATCATTGTGGCACGATTGAATTCCCGATCGATTAATTTGGTAGTTCCTGGCATCATCGCAGCTAAATTTTCCACTTCTAGCCCCGCAAATGGCAAACCCGAAAAACCAAATGGAGTAGACCCCCGTTTAATATTATAACGACCCGCAGCAAAAGCACCAGCTAAAATGCGAGGTTTAGCTGCAGTTTCTACATTGAATTTTGTCAGGCTCATAGCAGTAATATTATTAATGACAAACCGCTGCCCCAACCATTGTTTGCCGTCGTATAAAGCTGCTAGGGGAATGTAGCGTAACTGTCCATCAGGAGCATAAATAATGCTTTTAGCTTGTGCTTCAGTCAGATCGTGTTCGAGGGGTTTGATTAACCAATTATAAAGTTTCTTAGCAGGAATTGTGGCATCGGATTTCGGATCTTCCAAAGCCATGCGGAATTCCACAATTGCTTGATTTACCTCTTGCTTTTTAACTGTTACAGTACGTCGAAATGGGGGAGCATCAGCAGTTGTTATTACCAATTCTAAACGGTCTTCTAAAATTAAAGGCTGAATCAATACTGCCTTTTTTTCTAACCGCTGCAATACGTCTCCCCGCATCATATTAAGTTGAGCTAGATTCACAGTTTGTACTCTAGGGCTGAGTTGTTGGAGAATGGCAACAATTTCAGGAGAATTAATAAATTCGTTGAATGTGCCGCGCATTTCCTGCTGCATTTGCCTGAGATTGGCAATTTCTTGTTGCTGCTCAGATGTGCGATTAGCTGGAGTAATTTTTTCTAATTCAGCCAGCTTTCTGCCTAGTTGAATCTCTCTATTTAAAATTTCATTGTGTCTGTTTCGGATTTGCTGTTCTTGAGGAGTTAAGGGAATACCTTGTGCTGTTTGTTCGTTTCCCCGAACGGAACGGAGATAATCTTCTATTTCTTGAATTTTGAGTAAATCGAGGACTTGTTGTGCTTCTAAAACTCGGTCTTGTTGCAGTAATATATCTGCGAGGCGGCGGTAGGTATCGGCGACCGTTGTTGTATAAGATCGCTGTTTTTCGGCGGGTAGGGAGCGTAATTGGATGCGAATTGATTCGGTAACGTTGACAGATTCTTTATAGAAAATTATGGCTAATTCTGGTTGATTTTGTTTGAAAATTACGTCAGCAATGTTACTGAGAGTAATTCTTTCTCCAGGGCGATCGCCTACTTCTTTACGGATTGCTAAAGATTCCTGATATAATTGCAAAGCCTGGGAATATTGACCAATTCTTTGATGAACTGTACCTAAACTATCCAAAGTATCACCTAGATCCTTACGATTGCCAAGATTTTGGAAAATTGACAATGATTGTTTGAGGACATCTATGGCTTGAGAATACTGACCTAACTGCTGGTAAACTACGCCTAAATTGTTAAGAGTATTTCCAACTCCTGTAATGTAGCCTATCTCCTTACTAATAATTAAAGCTTGCTGATAAAAGTTTAATGCTTGGGCATACTGACTCATTTTAACATAAACTAAACCAATGTTATGAAGAGTTGTTGCCATGCCTCCTTTATTATTTGTTGCTTGATAAGTAGCTAAAGCTTGTTGATATAAGTTTAGTGCTTGCGAGTATTGACCCAGTTCGCTATAGGTTGAACCCGTCCGATCGAGAATATGAGCTTTATAAGTAGGATTATTTAAAATTTCAAATATCGCTAACGCTTGCTGATAAAACTCTAAAGCACGAACATACTGCCCCAAATTTCCGTAAATTATTCCCAGATTGGTTAAGGCACGTCCTTCACCAGCTCGATCTCTCTCTTCTCTACTAATAGTAAGAGCTTTTTGATAGAACTCTAAAGCACGATAATAATCCCCCATTTCTTGATAAACAGCACCAAGATGATTGAGAGTGTTACCAACTCCTGTTAGATCGTTAAACTCCTGACGAATAGCAAGAGCTTGCTGCAAAACTTCTAGGGCTGGTTGGTATTCGCCTAATAATCGATATACGTCTCCAAGATTGTGGAGAGTAGCTGCTTCCCCAGTACGATTGCCTAAATTTCGACGCACTTCTAATGCTTTTTGATAAAACTCTACTGCTTGATGATACTGATTGAGATAGTGGTAAACAACGCCTATTTTGTGAAGAACTTCCCCCTCACCTGGGCGATCGCCGATTTTTCTCCTAATCTCCAAAACTTGTTGGTAGGTTTCCAGTGCTTTTTGTAGGTCGCCGCTATTTAATTGCTCGTTCCCCTGTTGAAACAGTCTATCTGCTTCAGTTTTAGTATTTTGGGCATTTTGTGCTTGTTCTGGCACTTCCAGCGCTAAAGCATTCGATCTTTGTAACAGGGGGGAGCCGAGCAAAAGCAGGTAGCAAAAAATAAAAGTTGATATCAAAGATAATTCCCTCACTTTTAGCTAACCCCAAACAAGTTTACCTCAATAGGTCATTTGCCTTAAGAACAAGAAATTCCTAACCTGTACGATCGACTATATTACCTGGAGTGGGTGGTCTGACACTAGGAGGCTCTGTGATTGGTCGTGTGTCCGGAGTGCTATCTGCTACATGAGAAATTAAAATAGTTTCTCCAGCACCAGGCCTCAACCCGTTTGGTACAGAAACTAATTCCTCAGCTACCTGACTGGCAGATTTTTCATTACTCATTTTCGTTCTTGCCTCTCACCTCATGATTTCCAATTTCATACTCCCTCTAAAAACTGTTCTCCGGAAAAAATCAAAATTTTCTCTAAATTAACTCCCCAATCCTCCGGCAAAGCGTTGCGGTTTTGCCAAACTTGCCTTGAGTTTGGCAATCTGCGTTTCAATTTCCTTGACTCTTGGCGTATTTCCTAAAGCTTTGTGACTGTTTATGGCTTGCGTCAACCAGCGAAGTGCTTCTTGCTTTTCCCCGATCGCCCCGTACAACTCCCCCAAAGCCTCCTCTAACTGCGCTTGCTCCCCGATGTCTTTGGCTGCACTAGCTAATTCCTGTGCTTTTAGATAATTGCTCTCTGCCAGCAATGTCACCCCTTCTTGCCAGTATAAATCGCCTAGCTTGCGATATGCAATAGCTTCTTGAAAACCCGTTGCTACCAATGCTTCCAATGTCTCGATCGCCTCAGATTTCAAATCCGAACCGATGTAAAAATAAGCACGTTGCAAAGCTTTGGTTTTCTCGGCAATTTTTTGACTGTTAATTTGCTCGATCGCCCCTTTCACCAGTTGCTTTTCCTTCGTTGGTAGCATTCGGAAGCTTCGATCGGGCAGTTTTTCCTCGTCAGATGTCCTACCGTTTTCTGCTTTTACCACCAGTAAATACACAAATCCCGGTTCCAGTTGTGGTGTTCCCGGATACACTACCTCATTTCCATTAACTTTTGTTTCCCAAATTGCCCGATCGCCCTTCACTAAACTCACAGTATAATTATTAACACCGGGAACTTTATTCCAACGCAACTTCGGTCGATCGTTCAGCAATAAAGTGCGTCGGGGACTGATAATATAAGGAATTAAGACATCAAGAGGCCCGCGAGGATCGGCAGTATAATCCTCACAGTCGATCGCTAGCATTTCCCGTCGATCGATACCTGAAACTTGAGGATGCAATCCATTAATTATCGGATCAACTCTTGACGCTGTGACGATCGGGATTAAAGGCGTCAGCCCAAAAATAGCAAAGTAAGTAAATGTTTTGCCTTTGAGATTGATTGGTGTCAGCTTGGATGGATGATTATTTTTCATGACCTAAATTATTTTTCATTGTTCGCGATAGCGAAGCGATCGCATAAACTTTGGAAATCTTCATTAGTCCTCTTTTAGAGGACTTGTGCTTTGAGGCAGGGGTTTAAACCCCTGCCGGACTATCGGGGATACGCTATAACTTTAAATTTTGAAAATTTTTGCTAAATTCTTGCCGTATCCATCTCTGTTCTTCAGAAGACTCCGACTGCAAATTATTATAGCATTTTTCCCAATTAGATATAGATGCTTGTTTATTGCCTTGACGTTCTAAAAGAACAGCTTGCAAACAGTAAGCAACAGATCGCTCGCTAGCAATATTAATCGCTTTCGTCAGGTTATTGTTAGCCTCTTCATATCGCCCTAACTCCAACTGCGCCCAACCTAAATTTTTGTGTATAGTGTACGTTGTCTTAATATCTGTGGCAAGTGGTAAAGCTTTTTCTAACAGCGGTAGAGCTTTCGCATATTGTTTATCTAAAATTTCGAGCCGCGCCAAATTATTTAAAGCTTTATTAATACCTGCATTGACAGCAATTTGATAGGCAGCGCGAGCCCGATCGTACTCTTGTTTGTCTTCATGAAGGACGCCTAAATTATAGTTAGTCTGACCATCATTGGGTTTAAAAAAGAGAGCTGTTTTATAAGAGATTTCCGCAGTCTCTAAACGTTTATTCTTGTAACTTAAAAAACCTTCTTTCTTAAGAAAATATACTATTTGGGGTGAGAAAGTCCACCAACCACCTACCAAAAAAAAGCTAGCTAGAGCTAGTTTACCTACCCAGTTAAAACTTAGCTTATCTGCGTTCGCATTCGTTTTACGTCGCTCGATCGAGTAATTAATTTCTGGCAAGGGTTTCGCCAAGCTTTCCAAGTGCGATCGCGAGTTTACCCCTGCCAAAATTTGCAATATTTCCTGGCAAGTTTGCGGTCGCTTTCCGGGAAAAATCGCCATCATTTGGTCAAGCAAATTTGCCAGATGCGGTGAAACTTGCGTTGCTTTATCTCGCCATATTAATTCACCATTGTCAGGATTTTTAGGTAAATCGATCGGCACTTTTCCTGTCAGTAAATAAACAAAAGTACGTCCTAAAGCAAAGAAATCAGATTGCGGTACTGCATGACCCTCTGCTTGTTCGCTTGGCGTATAGCCAGCAGAAATAATCGCAGTTCCCGTATAATTTTCTTTTTGTTGCCGCAAGTAAGTTTCTGTTACTTCTCGCACCGCACCAAAATCAACTAATACCAATTTCCCATCCGGCTTTAACATGATATTGGACGGTTTAATATCTCGGTGAAAATACTGCTGCTCGTGCAGTAAATTGAGAATTTGTGTGAGTTGTGTCAACCAGTCGATCGCAGTTTCTGTATTTATTGGTTGATTCGCTCTTGCTAACATCCACTCTTGTAAATTTTGCCCCGGTATTTTCTCCATTACCAAACATGGTAACGGTTTGCTACTACCTTCAGGCCAATTAAAATATCCGTCTTTTTCTACATGAGGAATGCCAGGATGCCTTTGGCTCATTAAGAACTCTGCTTCTCGCTGAAATAAAATGGTGGCTTTTTGCTTAATATCTGGGTTATTAAAGTTATCTAAATTCAAAACTTTTAATACTTTGATAATGCCACCATCGTCTACTTCAAAAATCTCGCCAAAGCCACCGCCACCAATGCGATCGATAACTCGATAGCGATTTTGCAATATGAATCCTGGATGAATTAAGTTATTTGGAATCATAGAACCTCTTAAGAACCTGTAGGGGCGGGTTCGCCAACTGATTTAAAGCTTGCACATCGGTTACATAAACCCGCCCTCCCCACTCTATATTTCAGTTTCTCCTAGCAGTTTGAGAAGATTTTTCTCTGCATATTGAAGCTTTGGGGAAGGACACTCGCGCAATTTTGACAAAAGTTCTTTTAGCTGCATTTGATAATTATTTATTCGAGTTAAATCTAAGCGTTCTCGAACTTTGGTTAAGATCGGGTGTAGCTGAGTAATTTTAGTGTCCTTGAGTTCTGGCGATCGCTCGAAAGCATGACTTCCGATTAAACCTATTTGTTCGATGGATGGCGCTTGCATTGCTTCTCGAACATTTTGACATATTTGTTCGACAAGTTTCTGAGTAACATATTTCATCATCACAGGTTCGAGAGTGAATTTGGATTCAGCACTAGAAGGGGAAAGCTCTTTTTCGATTAAGGAACGTCTTACCAAGGATTCTAATACTGTTAGTAATTCGGAACTAGAAACGGCTGCTGATAATTTTGCTTTCAATTGGCTCAAGGAAATCGGCTGCTGTTCAATGGCCAGCCAGTACATCACAGCTTTTCCTACATCTGATAACCGCTGAAAATGTTCGTTAAGTAAATTGGCAAATATATCGCCAATAACTAAGGAACTCTGACCCATAAATTGACTAATATTTCCATTAAACAACTCTTGAATTGTGGTAGCAGTAATTTTCAGTGCAGCAGGATGACCTCGGTATATTTGTATCAGTTCATCTAAGCCGTTTTCTGAGTCAGAAAAACCTTTGGCAGCCAAAAGCATTTTTGCCTCTGTTTGTTTTAAGCCTTTAACTTGTAATGCACGTACAGGTAAGGTTTCGCCTGCTAAAGATGCAACCTCTACAGGCTTTTCTCGCGATAGGAGTAATAAGCAGCTTTTATGCCGTTCTTCTCCTATTCGCCGCAGTAGTTGACCGTAGCTTTCATAACCGTCTCGGTAGTAGCCAGCGATGTCTCCACTTCGCAAAATCATTTCCCAATCATCTAGGATCAGCAAACAACGGCGATCGCGCAAATTCTTGAGCAGGGAAGAAATTTGCTCGTCTACAGTAGTTGGCAGTTGCGTTTCTGGGGAACTGCTGGCAAATGAATTCAACTCACTCAAAATTGTGAGTAAGGGAGGTGCATGACGGAGACTGCGCCAAATTAGATATTCAAATTCACCCTGAAGTTGTTCTCCCAGTTTAGCAGTCAAAGCCGTTTTACCAATACCTCCCATACCCAACAGCGCCACCAAGCGACAGCGATCGCGGAGTACCCATTGACTGAGGGTATTTAATTCTGCGGCGCGGCCGAAAAAATTTGAGACTTCCGGCGCTTCACCCCAATCTTGGCATAAAGGAGTGCTTGTAACTCCTGAAACATCGCCAAAATCCTCGATGTTGACCAATTGTTCCGCTATTTCTGGTGCAATTGGCTGTGCGGCTATCTCTGACTGGAAGTGCGATCGCCTTTCCAATGCCGTTTGAAAGTTTCTTTTACTGACTCTTTCCCCTAAAGCTTCCGAAAGCAGCTTCCATAACTTGGGGCCAACATCTTGCATCAGGTATTCGGCAGCATATCCGTAAGCCTCTGCAATCTTATGATACTCCTGCCCTTGCCAAGCTCCCCTCAGAATTATTACTTCTATATCTTTTAAGTGTCTGTTTGTTTTGGCAAATACGGCCGTATCTGCGAGTTTCAGCCCTTCTTCAAAATTCATAACGTTAAAAATTTTTCATTGGATCTTGAGTATAACCTGAAGTTTACTGAGGTTTACTTATTTAAACTGAGGTTGCCTCAGTTTTTTTGTTTTTGGATTGAATTTTAACAACTTAGGTTATCTATATCGACCGTACAATAACAACTCGCTACTGTATAAATATCAGCTCAAACAAATGGTCTGAGGCTAAATCAATCCTTTACAACACTTACCTTGAGGTAAATTATGGCTGTCAATCATAACGTTCCGTATTTCAGTCAATATGATAACGGAATTGAACCCTGGCGCACTTGCGGTGCTACAAGTTCGGCAATGTGTCTGAAATACTTTCAAGTTGCAGATTTAGGCCCCTTTGCACAGTACGAAGATGATGTTAAAAAACGTTTCGACAGGCTGGGAATCGATCACGGTTCTCCCGATGGCATCAAAAGATTGTTAGAGGGTTTGGGGTTGAGAGATGATTTGACATTGAAAGGGAGTCTTTCAGACATCACTCGCTCTCTCGATTCTGGCGAGATATGTATATTGCACGGTTATTGGACTGTTCCGGGTCACATTCTAGTTATTCGCGGTTATAACGACAAGGGTGACTTTTTTGTGAACGATCCAGCCGGAGAGTGGTTCTACGCAGGCTATCGGAAAAATTCCCCATCTTCACCAGATAACAAGGGCGAAAACAAGTTATACAGTCGTAAATTGATATCCTCCGCTGGCAATGCTTTTAGTTTGCGTGAAGCTTTATCTTTTTATGACAATTGGGACAGTAGCAAAATTGACTCTACTGCAACAATGTGGCTGCATCGAATTTCTAAATAACTCTCAAAATTTACTGGTTGGCGATTGATATCGCCTCGGATGAATCGCCCATAAAAAAGGTTTGTAGTGAGGACTTTAGTCCGCATTTTTCCCAAATCTGTAAGAAAGGACGCTCAGTCCTTACTACAAACATCATTACTACTTGGAGCTGTGAATATGAAGATTGAAAAAGTTGAGTTACAAATTAATGACGGGATTATTGATACCCCTCACCTGATTGATGAAGTCGAAATCCTGCAAAGGCGCTTGAAAGATTGGGGATTATTACCAAAAGATGCCAAAATTGACGGGCTTTTTGGGTCTGTCACTAAGGCCGCAGTGGAGCAATTTCAACGGATGCGCCCTGCCGATCGCAGCCAATTTGTCCCAGGCGGACTAAAGGTAACAGGTAAAGTCGATCGCAATACCTGGGCTGAGTTGCTGAAGGTGAAGCCAGAAGAAATCGCAATAGTTACTCGCAAACCCAAGATTTGGGATATGCCAGGTGGCTTCTCCAGCGTTGATAATATTTTAGATATTGCTCAATGCATATCCGAAATTCGCCCCTTTGCCAAGAAAAATTTGCCTCTTATCCTCAATCAATGTCTCGATAATGGTGTCATCGATCGCGGGCAAATTGCCTATGTTTTTGCAACAGCCGAACATGAATCCCATTTTGGACGTTTGATGATGGAATTAGCTGATGGGTGGGATTATGAAGGCCACGAAGATTTAGGGAACACTGAATCCGGTGATGGGCCTCGCTTCAAAGGCAGAGGTTTCGTCCAAATTACAGGGCGTCACAACTATCAAATCTGGAGTGAAAAACTCGGAATTAATTTGATAGATAATCCAGAAAAAGCCGCTCTCCCTGAAATCGCTGCCATGATTCTAGTTCGGGGAATGCGCGATGGTAGCTTTACGGGTGTAGGTTTGAGTGATTTCATTGTTGGCGCCGATCGCGATTTCTATAACGCCCGAAAAATAGTGAATCGACTGGACAGGGCTGACCACATCGCGCAGATCGCTGAGCATTACTTCAAAGCCATAGCCTAAACAGAAGTTGCCCCCTCCGTGGGGTAACTTCCACCTACAAATTAAACAATTCGGAGTCATTTTTTATGTCATTTACAGCAAAAGTTGTAACAGCAGCAGCGTGGGGAGCCAGACAGCCAAAATCTGGAACATTTCCTTTTCAAATGACTATTCCCCGCTATGTCATCGTCCATCATACAAACAACCCAAACCCTCCCGACGATGCCTCAAGAGGCACGCTTGAAGGAGCGATTAAGTTAGCGCGAAACATTCAAAACTTTCACATGGATGATAATGATTGGTCGGACTCAGGACACAACTTCTTAAATACAACCGGAGGGTTGATTTTAGAAGGTCGGCACGGTTCCCTAGATGCTGTGAAAAAAGGGTTTTGCATTCAGTCAGCCCATGCAGGGCAAGATCCAGGAAAATTAGCCAACGGCAATCAATCTCCTGGTATTGAAAATGAAGGGAATTTCATGACTTTCCAAATGAGTGAAAAGCAATGGGAGAGCCTTGTAGAACTTTGTGTGTCATTATGCGATTCTTGCAATATTAGTCCGCTCAATATCAAGGGACACAGAGATTTCAGCAATACTGATTGTCCGGGTGATTTGCTGTACAGTCAACTTCCCAGTTTGAGAAAACAAGTTGCTGATAAGCTAGGTATGCAATTCACTCCCGAACAGCTAGAAAATGAGTCGCCATTTGTGACTCTACGCTTGGGTTCAACAGGTTCAGCCGTTATAAAACTCCAACAGCGATTGCGCGATCGGGGATTTAATCCAGGAGCAGTTGATGGTGTATTTGGTGAAAATACACAAACGGCTGTAAAAGCTTTCCAGCGTTCTGTTGGACTTGAAGATGATGGAAGAGTTGGTAGCCACACTCGAACTAAGTTAGGACTTAGTTAAGCTTTAATCATTTAGGAGGTTAATCAAATGACACATTCTTCTATAGTTGAGACTCAACCAAATTCTTCAGAACATGGAAAAGAGCTTGCCGAATTATTCCAGGAAGATAATGGGAAATACTCGACAATGCGAGCCATGAGTTTTATTGCGCTGATTGCAGCGATTGTGTTTGGTGCAATAACAATAACTAGCAAAGATTCTGAGGGGAAATACATTACAACTGCTTTTTTAGTTGCTGCTTTCGCGCCAAAAGCTGTTCAAAGATTTGCAGAACGTATGTAAATCAAGTTGAGTTAGATGGATGATGAAAGCAGCAGGCGCATTTGTCTCTGCTGTTGCCACAGCTCGAAATTCTCTATATTTGAGTTACCATCTCTCTCAACGATCGCCCTCACGTGCTCCATCAGCTCGATCGCCAACAATACACCAAACTGCTAGCTATTAGAATGACGATCGCACCTCACACCTTCATCTCCTCACAAAATAACGGGAAATGAAGGTTGCAGGCGCGATCCCTCTTTCTCCTGACTAATGCTAATGACTGATGACTACTGACTAATGACTGCTTTCGGAGTCAACTGACAACTGACAACTATCAACTGACAACTGTCAACTGACAACTATCAACTGACTTTCATTCCTGCCGCGTACCATCAGGCATCACCGCACCCTTTAAATTCGCCCCTTCTAAATTAGTATCCAACAGCAAAGCGTTCCTCAGATTAGCACCCTTCAAATTAGCACTTTCCAGATTAGCCATCCACAGATTAGCCCCCTCCAAATTCGCCCCCTCCAAGTCAGCATTAACAAGAAAAATACCTTTCATAAAAGCTCCTGTTAAGTTAGCATTTCTCAAATTACTCCCTCCCAAATAAGCATCCTCTAAAAACGCATTTTCTAAATTGCTTCCCTCCAAATTTGCCCCTGCCAAATTGCTGCTTATCAGGTAAACCCCAGCCAAATTTGCCTGTTTCAAGTTAGCGTTTACCAAATGCGCGCTCCACAAATTGGCATCTTTCAGGTTGGCTTTTTCTAAATTGACGCCTTCCAGAAAAACTTCGCTCAAATTCGCCCCGGAAAGATTGCAACCTTGACATTCCCTCGCTGTCAGCAATTGCCGGACTTGATGCTTGACTGACGAACGGTTCGCTGCGAAAATTATTAAACCTGTAGTTGCTAAGGCAATAATACTAAAAGTGGCCAGCCCGATCGCACTTACAATTTTCCTTTGTCCCGCGCCTCGAAACATCCGCTTGCAGCCCCTAAAAATATTTCGATAATGGTTCGTATGTATAACCTAGTTCCTTCCTTCCCCTGCCCCTATGAAAAAACAGTTAAAATTTAAATTCCTGACGATCGCACTTATTGTAAGCTTAGCAATAATCGGTGTCGGATGCGATCGCATTTTCAAAAAACCATTTCAACTTCCCGCCTCAGCCCAACAAGAACCCTGGCCAATTCAAACAGGCCTCCGATCGGCCATCCTCCGCGAAAATATACCAACAGTCAACCGCGTAGTTTTAGTACCCGACGAAGCCACATTCTTAGCAGCCATCCAAAAATGGAATCTCAAAGGAAACTGGCCTATTCTCATCGAAGACCAAAAATATGCGCCCATGTTTTTGCAGCGCTTTCAACCCGAAGAAATAGTCCGTTTGCCAAGCATCAAACAGCAACTGCCAAAAAATCAAAAACTCCAGCAATTAATGCTCAACAGCGCAGCAGCCGCCTGGAATGCCACCGATACTCCAACCTTAAAAGCAAAATGGACGCAACTCGGCTGGGAACCCCCAGGAGTAGTAATCACATCAGAAAACGACCCCGCACGATCAGCAGCAGTTGCCTTAGCAGCCGCCCACGGCCAACCTTTAGTATTTGTAGAAGGCAACTTCGGGAAACCCAACGATACCCTCAATAACACACAGTGGAAAACTCTGCAACTAGCAGTTACAAAAGCTGTCGAATCAACCGGATATTTTTACTCTCAACTCGCAGACGCGATCGACACAATAACCATTGTACGCCAACTAGCAGTCAAATATCAATCTCCTGAAAAACCAGACGAACAACTAGCCGTTACCGACGGTTTGGGAAGACACCCCAACGGCGAACGCTGGGCGGCTGTTGGCTGGATTTACGGTTCCGAGGTGCGATCGATCTATCAAGCCATGTGTGCCATATTTCTCGACAGCCAAACAGCCATGCTTTATGACAGTTACCCCAAGGAAGGAAATTGGGCAAAATATGAAATGGAGGAAGCAGCTAGCGGACTAAAAACCATAGGTTTAAATGTCCAAGTAGTGCAGCAACCAGAATCTAGCCTGGAAAAGTGGAGGAGTTTAGCCTCAAAACCGTGGACATTTGACTTAATATTAATGAATTCCAAAGGCTATCCAAAATCATTCCAAGTGGGCAACGGCGACGCTTCAGTTGAAGATATACCAAAACTTCAATTTCCTGCCGCAATCCACATGATCCACAGTTGGTCAGCAGCAGCCCCCGATGACACAAACACCGTTGCCGGAAGGTGGCTAGAGAATGGTGCTTACGCATATATTGGCAGCGTCAACGAACCTTTTTTATCGGCATTTATTCCACCTAAATTAATGGTCGATCGCCTAAAGCGAGGAGCACCCTTTTTAATCGCAGCACGCCAGCTAGAATCCCCACCCTGGAAAGTCGCCACCATCGGCGATCCGCTAATGTCGATCGCCAAACCCAGACCAAGAATCCCGCCCACTCAACAACCGATATGATAGTATGCGCGACCAAGGAATTTAAAATTGGAGATTTGAGGTTTGTGGTTTGAGATTTGTGCTTGTAAGGTAAAATCTCCCATCGCCAATTCTTTAATTGGAAAGTTGTTTTTTACTGAGTTCTATGATATTGCTAGTTCACTGATGCGATCGGCCTAATACCAATTTTTTATGAGGCCCCGTAGAATCTGATCCCCCCTAACCCCCCTTCATAAGGGGAGTAGGGGGTGGGACAAGATTCTTCTCAAAGTCAACCCCTACACCCCAACAATCAGGGGTATGCGAGGGGGATCGAGATATGTGCAACTTCACATTAAATTGGTATAAGCGGCAAAACTATAAATATAGTTAATTAGGATTATCGCGAGAGTGTATCTAAGTTTGAATGTAACTGAGCATACAATCACGCCAAATCCGCCGCTCCTCAGAATCAGTCATTCCACCCCAGCGGCCAGCCCAAAAAATTTACCCTAAAATACGCCTTAATATAAGTTGTCAATTCCCCTAAAATCACTCAAAATGAAAATAAGAAATAAATTGTAATATTATATAACTTCTCACCGAAGAATTAACCGCTAAATGAGAGCCATCCCTCCTGTGGATCTGCCGCCACCCGGGCCAACCGCAGCAACTCCCCAAGCCTCCCGCCTAAGCCCGCTATTCAACCGCCTGCACCCCAGCCCAGAAACCCTCCTGCTCATCCTCTCCCTAGTCATCGGGGGAGTTACGGGTGCAGGCGTCGTCACGTTTCACTACCTCATCCACTTCATCCACAGCCTGATGCTGGAAGACTTCATGGGGGCGATCGCGTCGAAAGGCTCTTGGACGCTAGCCTGCATTCCCACCCTCGGCGGAGTCATCATCGGGCTGATGCGCTGGCGGTTTCGGGACTTTGGCCCGAATATGTCTTCCTTAATTGCAGCCACCCGCGGCCTGCAAGAACTCTCCCCCCTCAAACCCATCACCAAAATGGTGGCAGCCTCAGTTTCCCTCGGCACCGGCGCCTCCCTCGGCCCGGAAGCCCCCAGCGTCGAAATCGGCGCCAACTTCGGAATGCTGCTGGCTCAAGTTTTACAGCTCTCCCCAGAACGGCAGCGCTTGCTCCTGGGCGCGGGAGCAGCAGCAGGTTTATCCGCCGGGTTTAACTCTCCCATCGCCGGAGTGTTCTTTGCCTTAGAAGTCGTGCTCGGCAGCACCTTCGCCACTTCGTCAGTCAGCGTTGTCTTGCTCTCGGCGGTAGTTTCGGCGCTCATCGCTCAAATCTGCTTGGGAGCTCAGCCGGCCTTTTCTTTGCCGATATACGATGTCCGCAGCCCCCTAGAACTGCCTCTGTACATGGGATTGGGACTTTTAGCGAGCGGAGTGTCTCTAGCCTACACAGAAGCAATTCAATTAGCCGAGGGCTGTTTTCAAGGAAAAGTCCGAGGATTTGCTTGGCTCGGACGACTGCCCCGGCCGCTTCACCCCATCATCGGCGGGGCCGCAGTCGGCTTAGTCGCCCTGCAATTGCCTCAAATTTTGGGTGTCGGCTACGAAACAGTCCAAGCAATGCTCCAAGATGTTAAATTTTCCTTGCCTTTGCTGTTGCTGCTGCTGTTTGTCAAACTGGCGATGACAGCAATCAGCCTCGGCAGTGGTTTAGTGGGCGGCATCTTCGCTCCGGCGATGTTTTTGGGAGCTTCCCTGGGTTCGGCTTACGGCCTCTTTTTGGAAATGCTGCCGGCAATGAGCGATCGAGTCGCTGGCCCTGCCGCCTACGCAATGGTGGGAATGGCCGCCGTCCTCGCCGGCAGCGCCAGAGCACCGCTGACAGCCATCCTGTTGATGTTTGAATTAACCCGCGATTATCGGATTGTCTTGCCTTTGATGGCAGCAGTCGGCTTGAGCGTTTGGCTGGTGGAGTGGGTCAACCGCCGATCGACAGCCCACAGCCTCAACCTTCAGCAAATGGGCGTAGACGTGGCTGTCAATACACCTATCAAAGCCAGAGAACAGTTGCAAGATTGGGAAGATGTTCTGGGCGATCGCATCGTCACAGAACTGATTTCTTGCCAACTCCCCACCGACGGCGAACACAGTATCGAGGAGCCAGTGCTGGCGATCGCCAATGCACATTTGCCGGAAAATGTGAAACCATTACCTGAAACAAAATCAGCAGTTTGACGGCTCTCAAATCGGGTTGTTTCGCCACCAAACCGATAACCTTAAAGCTAAATCTGACAACTATGATATTTATCAACCCGAAAACGGATTACGCCTTCAAAAAAATATTCGGTTCCTCAGAAAGCAAAGATATTCTAATTAGCTTTCTCAACGCTCTAATTTATGAAGGCAATCCCACCATCCAAGACTTAGAAATTATCAACCAGAATCTGCCGAGGCAACTTGAAAGTTTAAAAGATACTTACCTCAATGTCACAGCCAAACTAGACGATGGCAGCTTAGTCATTATTGAAATTCTAGTTCTCAACGTTCAATATTCTGGCAATCGGGTGTTGTACAATGCAGCCACAACCTACGCATTTCAATTGCAAAGAGGAGAAGGCTATCGAATGCTCAAGCCATTAATAGCTTTAACCATTACAGATTTTGAAATGTTTCGCAACAGCCCTAACTTAATTTCGAGATTTGTGTATAAAGAAGTTAAAAGCAATTTAAACTATCCCGAAGATGCCATGAATTTAGTGTTTATAGAATTACCTAAATTCCATAAAGAAGCAAGTCAACTAGAAACTTTGACAGATAAATGGATATATTTCATGAAATATGCCAGAATTCTCTCAGAAGTTCCCGAAACAATCGATAGCGTACCGGAAATCCACAAAGCATTCGATCTTGCCAATCAAGCCCGGTTAAGTCGGGAAGAAGTAGAAGTTTTGGAACGCAGGGAACAGTTTATTCACGATCAACAGGGGGCAATTATTAAAGCTTTTGAAGAAGCAAGACAGGCAGGAATACAGGAAGCAAGAGAGGAAAGAAAACGAGAAGAAACGCTAGCGATCGCCCAACAATTACTCTCACAGCTAGATAATGCCACGCTCAGCCAAGTTACCGGGCTTAGCGTTGAGGATGTGCAAAATTTGCGGGGCGATTCATAGTTTAAAGTAATTGGGTACAGGAAGTGGAGCTAGACTTAGTGATGAACCATTTTTGATTATGGATTATAGAAAAAAACTATTGATCCTCGATCTTGATGAAACTTTAATTTATGCTACCGAAGCATCTCTCCCTCGGCAAGCTGACTTTTTAGTGGAGCCATATTACATTTATAAACGACCGTTTCTAGATGTCTTTTTGAAAAATTGCCTAGACTGGTTTGAGGTGGCAGTTTGGACATCTTCTACCCCGTCTTATGCGATCGCCATTGTGTCAGCCATCTTTGAAGATCCCAAAACTTTATCGTTTGTGTGGGCAAGCGATCGTTGCACAGTTGCTTACGATCTTGAATGGTTTGAATATTACAATCGCAAAAATCTAAAAAAGGTCAAGCGCAAAGGGTATCATCTAGAGTCAATCATTGCAGTGGATGATACACCTCAAAAGTGGGAGCGCAGCTATGGCAATCTGGTGCGAGTAAACCCCTTTGAGGGGGAGGAGACGGACGATGAATTGAAGTATTTGCTGCTTTACTTGGAGCAACTGAGAGATGCAGAAAATATCCGCAGCGTCGAGAAAAGGTTCTGGCGAAATCAGCTTGCCCGATCAATCGGTGAGTCAGAAATCTCAAACGCGCAGTAAACGGACATGATATTACCCGCTGAAGCTCACTCATTTGGGCTATCCCGATCGCCCACCCTCAACCCCTCGACATCGCAGACAGTGGCGCTACCCTCAAATCTGCTCTAAAATAATCAAAAATTATAAACAAGCCCAGAGGCGCTGAGGTGACTCCTAACGAGGGAACGGCAAACAGCAAAAGTCAGAAAATACCCGGCCAAACCCCCTTGGGTTCTAGTTACTACGGCTTGTTAGGGCTGCATCCTTCCGCATCGCTGATCGAAATTCGGCGATCGTACCGGGAACTGAGCAAACTCTACCATCCCGATACCACCGAGCTGCCGCCCGCAGTCGCCACCGCCAAATTTCAGCAGCTCAACAACGCCTACGCCACCCTCAGCAACCCAGAACGTCGCCTCGCCTACGACCTCAAAATAGGCTATTCTCGCCTGAACGTGATTCAGTCGCCCCCAGGCTTCAATACTCCGGTTTCGGGATCGGGCAAAAAAACTTCCAACTCCGCTTACCTAGATCCCACGGATCGACCCCTTTCTCCCGGAGAAATGTTCGCTCTGTTTATCATGGGAGCTAGCTTAATCGGATGTTTGGTACTGGCGATCGCGATCGGCTTAATTCGCGGCAATTAAAGCCTCCAATCCCAAATCTCCAATCTACAATCGGAAATCCCCAATCCGAAATCCCCAATCTAAAATCCAAAATCTAAAATCTAAAATCCCATGACTCTTCCTTCCGCTGACACTCCTTTGTACAACCATCCACTCCCGGAAATCGAGCAGTGGCTAAAAAGCCGCGGCTGCCAGCAAGATCGGCGAGAACTCCACTGCTGGCAGATCGAGCAACTTACATGGAAAGCAGAACTCTCCCTCGATATTGACCAACTTACCGTCCGCTACATCGATGCTGGAGCCGACGGCCAAGACATTCAGCGAGCATTCAAATACTCCCTCTCACGTCAAGACATTGAAGCGGCCGTTTTCTCCGGCCCCTAATTTGATTTTAGATTTTAGATTTTAGATTTTAGATTTGTCCTCCAATCTAAAATCTAAATTCGTTATGTTGAGCAGGAGATGACCTACTTGGAAACTAAAAAATCAACCAAAAAATCTAAAATCTAAAATCCCAAATCCAAAATCGTTAGACTTTGCCAAATCGGCGACTGCGCTTCTGATAATCAGACAAAGCGCGGTGAAACTCCGATCGATCAAAATCCGGCCACAGCGTCTCAGTAATGTAAATTTCCGAATAAGCCATTTGCCATAGTAGAAAATTGCTCAACCGCATTTCCCCACTCGTCCGGATCAGCAAATCCGGGTCACAAACATCAGCAGTATACAAATAGCGTTTAAATAAAACCTCATCAATCTCCTCCGGCTGCAACTTGCCCTCTTTCACCTGAGTGGCGATCGCCCGACAAGCTTGTACAATCTCCTGACGCCCCCCGTAATTCGTCGCCACCGTAAACAAAATCCCCTGATTGTGCTGAGTTGCCGTCACAGAACGCTCGATTTGCGCCTGCAAAGACTTCGGCAAAGCCTGCAAATTCCCCATAAATTGAATTTGCACGTCCTCGTCCACCATCTCCCGCAATTCTTGCCGCAGCTTACCCTCAAACAAACTCATTAAAAAATCCACTTCCCCGGCCGGCCGCCCCCAATTCTCCGTCGAAAAAGCATAGGCCGTTAAAGCTGGAATCCCCCAATCTTTGCAGCAGCGCAGCAGTTCCTTCAGAGTGCTAGCTCCTCGGCGGTGTCCCGCAATCCGCGGCAACCCCTTCTTCTGAGCCCAGCGCCCGTTCCCGTCCATAATCACTGCTATGTGCTTAGGCAGTAGTTCCTGTTGCAGATCCTCCGGCAACTTTTCCAAGCAAATTCCTTGACTCATCTGTCTTCCCCCTTGGATACTCCCACTGTACCTGTACCCAGGTCAGTGGCGAGAGGAAAAGGGGGGCAAGGTTTATGCTGCATACGAATAACCATCCTTTCTGTGAACAATTGAACAATATTTGTGGCTAATTCCTGACACCAATTCTGAGGCAGAAATATTGAATGAACCACTGGTTCTTACGGCAACACGTCCAACGTATATACCAACTTTTTTACCAGAGGTCACAACCGCTTTGACGATATCTCCCGTTTGAAAACCTTTAATAAACTTAAGTCTGGGGACATAGCGAGATGGAAAGCCAAATTTGTCGGTACGGCACATTTGACGTATCCCGTGACCAGTTGCCTTGATCAATAGTGGCTTGTTTGTTAAAATCTTCAACGACTCGACCTTTCCAACACAAGCTGCATCTAGCCAATGAGTTTTAGCTAAATTTAATCGAGTGCGATTGAACTTAGTTAAACCGCCACTGCCTGTAGAAACAGGCAAGCCAGTTGTACAGAGTCGATTAAATAACGCCCAACGAGTAGAATTAACCACTGTTGCATCTTTCAAAGGACGTTTTGCTTGAGACAGAATCCGTTTCAAAATCTCTGGTTTTTTAGAGAGGAATTGCTCAATATTTTGAGTATCTTTCTTAATGTTGCATTTTTCGCAAGCAAGACAAAGATTAGAAATACGGTTAGATCCACCTTTAGCTTTGGGATGAATGTGTTCGACTTGTAGCGGTGTATTAATCACACCACAGTAAGCGCACTTCCGGCCCCATTTATTCAGCAAATATTCCCGGATCTCGTAGCCCCATAAAACGCCTTGCTGGTATTCAATCCCAGAAATCTCTGGGTTTTCTAATTGCTGGAGGTCGAATCGCACAAGCTCTTGAATAACAGACGAAATTGGCGCAAGCTTCATCAATCTAGTTACCCATGTTAGGGTTGTTTCGACGCGGTGTTGCAAGCTTGGTGCTAGCCAACCTTTAGGGCGAGTCCTGTTTAAGAATCTGGCCCGACGATAGCGGGTATGGCGATTTCTTCTACCTCTACGCAATGAACGACGAGACTCCAGACTGGCTTTGATAGCTTGACCTCGGTGTGTTAGTTCTGCACCAAAGATTACGTTTTCTCCTTGCACTAATGCAATTCCGCTGGCCTTGGAGCCAGGATCTAATTTAAGAGTAATTGGTTTTTGCGGTATAGTTACCTCTACTTTCAAAATTAGCGTAAATGGATACCTTTTGAAGACAGCAGCTTTGCCATTAGTTAGCAATTTACGTGCCAATCCTGGGCGGATTGGATTGAGCGGTCGTTTTTTGGTATCAAGTACAAAAACAAAATTAGACATTTAAGTCCTCCCTTACGGGGTAATGTTTGCTGCGTCAATGTTTAAGGTCGGTAACTATCTTAAAAGCACTGGCTTAACCCTTACACCTGTTTAACTTTTAAGTTCTAGAGCGGAAAACTAGCACGCATTTTCCGGTAGGTACTTCAACGCTTACCTTAAACGTAGTGGGCGAACCACTTAGACTGGTCAACTAGGCTCTTTCTGTGCCCGCGCTGTCTCGGTACTCCGAGCAGCGCCGGGTGATTGACGGTTTCTCCCGATTACCCGACTAACGGCGCAGTATCCGTTTTAATAGCGTCACTCCCTTCAATCCTATCTGGCGTCCGAGATTGCCGATCGGAATTGGAGCCACAACTCTTTCTCCCTCGGACGGAAACAGCTTTGCTTCCAGCAATTCCTTAAGTTTGTTGCTAGTCAAAGGTCGATTTAAAAGTCCCATCTGGGCTAAAGAAATAGAACCCGTTTCCTCGGACACCACCACGCACACGCAAGCTTGCACCCGTTCCGTAATCCCCATCGCCGCCCGGTGGCGCGTTCCCAACTGCCGCGACGCAGTGCGATCGGACAAAGGCAAAATTACTCCCGCCGACACGATCCGCGAACCTCGAATCAAAACAGCCCCGTCGTGCAGCAAAGTTTGCGGCTGAAAGATAGTCTGCAACAATTCTTTAGAAACTTCAGCATTTAACTTTAGTCCCGGCACAGAAAAATCTCGATCGTCGATCGGAGAATCTGTTTCTATAATTAGTAAAGCGCCCGTGCGATTTTGCGAAAGTTCTTTTACTGCGTCCACAATTTCATCTATTACGCTGTCCGGTTCGGGATTGGGTCGGCGATCGCGTCCAAACAATTGCCGAAATTCCCCCCGACCCAATTGTTCCAGAAATCGGCGAAACTCCGACTGCAATATTACCGCCATTGCCACAGCAGAACCCGTCACCAAGCTGTTGAGGGCAACGTGCAACAGCCTCAATCCAGCCCAGTTGCTCACCGCCGCCGCCAGCATCAAAATAATAAATCCCCGTACCATCCACAGCGTTCTGCGCTCGCCAACAATGACGAGCACCAAATACGCAAGGGCAAAAACCAGTCCAATATCGATCCCTTGAATCAATAAGGACTGAACGAGGGTAAAGTCAAAGCCAGATTGTTGATTGTTCATGGTTCATCGAACGCTACCGCCTGTGAACCGCGAACCGTGATGCACTCGAACCCATGAACCATGAACAGTTGTTATAAGGAATATGCTGAAAATCCCCGTGTTTTTAGACCGGGGAGTGTCAATCCAATCGCGTGACTGAACAAGGCAAAAGTTAAAAGTGAAAAAGCAATCGTCACTAAGTAAACATGGATTGTCTTTCTTTTAACTTTTAACTTTTAACTTCTAAGTTTTTACTTTGGAGCTCCGAGTCGTTCAGGAAGGCGGTCAAGCCTCAGCAAATCCTGGTAAGTTTCCCGCTGTATAATCGTGTTAACTTCCCCATTTCTCACTAAAACCGCTGCCGGTCGGGGTACTCGGTTGTAGTTAGAAGCCATGCTGTAATTGTATGCCCCTGTGGCCGTAACCGCGAGGACATCTCCGGCATGACACTCTGGCAATTTGGCATCTTTAATCAGAACATCGCCTGACTCGCAGTGTTTCCCAGCAATTGTCACTGTTTCCGTTAAGGGAGCAGACATTTTACCTGCTGCGAGGACTCGATAAACTGATTGATAGGTAATAGGACGCGGATTGTCCGACATCCCTCCATCCACAGCTAAATAAGTCCGCATTTCCGGAATGACTTTTTTAGAGCCAACGGTATAAGCGGTGACGCAGGCTGTACCGACGAGCGATCGACCCGGTTCGCAAAGCAATTTTGGTAATCGCAATTGCTGCCGCTCGCAAGCTGCTACCACTGCGGAGCAAATTGTACGAGCCCAATCTTCAATGCTAGGAGGATCGTCCGCTTCAGTATAGCGAATGCCCAACCCGCCGCCAATATTAATTTCTGTTGCTGGCAAACCATAACTCTGTGCTTTTGTCAAGGCCTGAATTATGACTTCAGCTAAATCGTCATGGGGTTGCAGTTCAAAAATCTGAGAGCCGATGTGAGCGTGCACTCCCACGCAAAATAAGGACGGGTGTTGGCTGATGAAAGTAAATACTCGATCGAGTGAGTTGGGATCAAAGCCAAATTTACTGTCGATTTGACCCGTCTGAATGTACTCGTGGGTGTGACACTCAATTCCAGGAGTAAACCGCACCATAACTCGTGTCGGCCCACCAGTGAGGCTGCTGACACCCAATTGTCCCAACTCTGCTAGAGTCTCTAAATCCCGCCAATTGTCGGCTACGGTAATGCAGCCGCTTTCGACAGCTAGCCGCAGTTCCTCGCGGGACTTGTTGTTACCGTGGAAGTAGATTTTGTCGGGACTGACACCGGCTTGCAGTGCAGTGTAGATTTCTCCGGCGGATACGACATCTATCCCTAAACCTTCCGAAGCTGCGATCGCGCAAACTGCCAAACAACTCCAAGCTTTAGAAGCATAGAGCACTTGAGATTCGCCCGGATAGTAACGCTTAAAAGCATCCCGGTACTGGGTACAGGCCGCCCGCAGCGTTTCTTCGTCTAAAATATACAACGGCGAGCCAAATTGCTCCACCAAAGCTGTCACCTCGCAGCCTCCGATTTCCAACCGATCGCTGCTGTTAACACTGGCTGTCAGCGGTAACAGTTCTTGATTGGGCGATCGAGTTTGCAGGGCTTGTTGAGACTCAGACAGATACTTAAGTCCCGATTCCACCCCGAAAGATTGAGTTGATACCATCGCGCAATAACTATCCTTACGGTCTTTCCCAGTGTACAATTGACGGCAAGCAATTGGGTCAGTTGCCCCCAGATTCATTCCGCAAGCAGGCTGACTGACTGAGACTCGATCGAACTGGAGCATCCTTGCAGTGAGTAATGATCAAATCTAAAATCTCAAATCTAAAATTTAAAATCGGCTGTGCGTTTTCTACAAATTAAACATCTCGTCGCAGAAGACCTCAATAGTGCTGTCGAACTCGATCGACTTTGTTTTGGCGGACTTTGGGCGATCGAAGGCTACAGGCGCGAGTTAGACAGTCCTAACAGCGATTTATTAGGTGTTTGGACATGGGAGGCGGCGGGCACGGGGGCACCGCCCCTACAGATTCGGGCGGGCACGGGGGCACCGCCCCTACAGATTCGGGCGGACACGGGGGCACCGCCCCTACAGATTCCGCCAACTCTCATTGGTATCGGTTGTTTGTGGGCGATTTTAGAAGAAGCTCACATTATAATGCTGGCAATTCATCCTCAGTTTCAAGGTCAGGGTTTGGGACAAGCTCTGCTTTTGGCTTTGCTAAAATCGGCTTGTGACAGGCAATTAGAACGGGCCACTTTAGAAGTGCGGGACTCGAATTTAGCCGCAGTTTCCCTGTACAAAAAGTTTGGTTTTAAAGAGGCTGGACGGCGCAAGCGATACTACGAAGACACTGGGGAAGATGCTCTGGTAATGTGGCGCAGCGGTCTGGAAAAACCGGAATTTCAGCGATATTTGGCGGATGAGAAACGGGAGATGTGCGATCGGCTGCATCAGAAAAACTGGCATTTGGCGATCGATATTTTTGATTTTTGAGTGTAATTTGTTGCGTATTTAACTGGTTTTGAACTAAATTGGTTACTCGATATCAATTTAGTTCAAAATCCTCATATAGAATCAACCTCAGCTCTTGACGAAACATCTGCCTGCCCGGCCATACTTACCGCTTTGCTTCGCGCTTCGATAATTTGACCTATCTCGCGGCCCAAGCTTGGTTGACGTTCAATCATCGTATTTACAGCATCTGAGTAGACGACAAGAACTTGCAAATCGTCAACGGCGACAACCGATACCGGACTCGGTTCCCCACTAAACAGCGCCATCTCGCCAAAAAACTCACCACTCAAGATAGTCATAACCTCCAACTCCATGCCCAACTTGTTCGTGACTGTTACCTTAGCCTGACCCGCAATGATAATGTACAAAGCATTACCAGGCTCGCCCTGCCGGATGACTTTCTCACCCGCACCAAATTTCTGTAAAATAGTTCCCTTAGTTAAGTCATCCAAATTTTTTGCCTCTCTAGCTAAAGGCATAAATCCGGGAATTGAATGCAAGCTTTGGGCTAACTTACTGGAAGCGCTATCTGCCTTATCAGCAGCTTCCACAGCATAGGAGTATCGGTAGCGATATAGCGTCAGGTTGTTTCGCTGCGCTGCGTACCAGATTCGTGTCATAAATCGATCGAGTATCTGCTCCATATCTTCAAAGTTTTCGATAAAAAACTCCACCTCATAGATAATTGCAGTCTCATCATAGGATGTAGTTTTGCTCTCAGGTTCGGGTTCGGCTAATATCCCCTGTGTAGCCAAAGCTGTACTTAGCAGTACCTGCTTCACCAGGTTAGGGGGGCTATCGTAAGAAAAGCCAATATTGATACGTTGGTTGTAAATGCGTTCTGGTTGGCTGTAATTATGAATTATTTCTTTTCCAATGAACTGATGAGGAACGACAACCACCTGGCGCTGGAGAGTTAGCAGGCGAACAGAGCGCCAATTGATATCAACTACCTGCCCTTCGATATCTCCAATTCGCAACCAATCACCCACACTGAAGGGGCGTTCCAGAAGCAGCGCAATGCCAGACATGATGCTGCCTAGTGTGTCCTGAAGCGCCAAACCGATCACGATCGAACTAACGCCCAATCCCGTAGCAAGACCAGCCAAATCTGCACCCCACACCGCCGCCAGTACGATCGCGCTTCCCACAAGCACCAAAAACAACCTAGAAAGGTCGATCAGCAGTTTGGGCATCCGTCCCCGCCATGTATTTGCCTCAGCTTCTTCAAACAAAATTACATTAAACAGCGAGAGAGAAGCGTAGATAACAGATATCCAAAACAGCGTTGCGACGAGCTTTGCAAAATTCCCGTCAACGTCAAGCCTCACGACATTCCTGATTAAAACCATCAGCATTAAGAAGGGCAGGACGAGGTTTTTTACAACCCGCAGCGTAGTCGCCAGCGGTCTATTGCGCCTTTGTAGATGATAAATAACCTCTCCTAGTAAAACCACCAAGAGTGGGAAGCCTAATCCGACAATTACCGCCCAGGTCTGCCAGTCGTTTGACAAGCTTAAATTACTCATAAACTGCTTCCTCTCGAACGCTTGCGGTCAGCTTATAATTTTTGATTTGCCAAGCGACTAGCTGTTCTTTTCCTGGTTCTTGAATTTCACCAACCAGCTCAAAATCGTATAGTTCGGTCAGGCGATCGCAGATGTCTTGAGAAACTAAGATCGAGCCTGGAGGACAAGCCGACTTCAACCTATTGGCAGTATTTACAGTATCGCCCCAAACGTCGTAGAGCAATTTATTTTTGCCAATCACGCCCGCAACCACATCTCCTGAATTGATGCCGATCCGCAGGTCTAGATGCAAGTCTTTTTCATAACTAAATCGGCGGACAAACGACAGCATTTCCAAAGCAAAATCTAGCGTGCGTTTGTCATGATCCAGACGCGGCATACCAAGCCCGCATACAGCCATGTAACCGTCACCAATAGTTTTAATCTTCTCTAGACCGTATTTATCTGTCATTTCATCAAAGCCTGTTACCAGTTCATTCAGCAAGCGAACAACCTCTTGAGGCGACATTGATTGAGTCAGTTTGGTGAATTGGTGGAGGTCGGAAAACAAGATCGAGACATTAGAAATTTGCTCGGCAATTTCTCGATCGCCCTGTTTGAGGCGTTTGGCGATTGCGGGACTAAATATACTTAAGACTAATGCTTCATTTTCGCGATTTTTCTGTTCGATTAGTTGAGTTTCGGCGCGAAGGCTGCCGATGTTTGGTTAAATGACTTAGCTAAGTCTCCAAATTCATCTTGCGAACCAGATTTGACAACCGCATCAAATTCCCCAGCCCCCACCTTGCGGGCGCTAGCGATTAAAGTATTGATGGGTTTGACAAAGATTGCACTCAGCCACATGGCAACAAGCGTGATTAGCGCGATGATTAAAGTAGCCGCAATCAAAACTGTTTTTTCAAACGAGTGAATTGGGGCATAGGCTTCAGAAACATCTATCTCCGCCAATATCGCCCACTTCAATCCATCAATGTCTAGAGGAGCATAAGAACTCAAAACCGGAATATTGCGATAATCGTCGATCGCCTCCGTGCCCTGTTTCCCAAAAAAAGCTTCCTTCACTGCTTTTGTTTGCACTTCCTGTAGGAGGATTGTAGTATTGAACTCTTTGATTTTCTTGACAGTCTTTTCATCAGTGCCGATCGAGCGTAGGGTTTTTGCATGACCTTCTGGGTCTTCAATCTGGAAACGAGACGCAGAGCGCATTAAATAATCCGACCCAACCAGATAAGTTTCTCCTGAATCGCCCAGACCATTTTTTTTCCAATTTTTGTTGCCAGTCATCACATTGTTAATTTTGTCAACGGGAAGCTGGAACGCCAAAACACCAATGAATTGGGAGTCGTTAAAGATTGGGGTAGCGATAAAAGCCGCAGGCGAACCGTAGGAAGGGCTGTAGGGTTTGAAATCTACTATTTTCACATAGCCCTTTCCATTTGCTTGTCGTGCCGCGGCGATCGCGGATGCTAGGTTACTCTCGTTGTAGGGGCCGTTGGTGAAGTTTGTGGTAAAGTCAGCTTCTTTAAAAACCGTGTAGACAACAGTTCCTTCGGGATCGATCAAAAACATATCGTAGTAACCGTATTTTTCCACTATATTGCGAAAAATAGGGTGGTAGCGGGCATGAGCGCGGCTGTAGGAACTGGCGTCGCCTGGATTGTCAAGGAGAAGTTTTTTGCCAACGGGGTTGGGGTTGGCAGCGATGTAGTGGTACTGCAAGTAACGGGCAGCAGTTGTTTTTGGCGTGTAGGATGCCAGAACGGGGGAACCCTCGTTAGTTCGCGTTAGTTTAGTTAAAAATTCTGTCCGGTAGAAGGTATCAATTTTTGCGTCAAAATCCGCTGGTACTGTTGATTGTTCAAGTTGGCGGTAGGCTGTCTTGAACTCCTGCATTGCGCCGACGACTGTTAGGTCTTCGCTTAGGGTTTGGCTGTGGTGGTAAAGGCTTTCAAAATAATCTTGGATTTGATAAGTTTTGGCAGCCCGAAGGCTGGTTAATTGGTTGAAGACTTTTTCGGTCAGAATAGATTTCCCACTGCTTGAGCATATATAGGTGCTGGCGAGCATAGCGCAAAGGCTGACTACCAGCAACATAACTATGAGTTTTGTCTTGATACTTAACTGCTTAAATAATTGCATAGGATTTTTCCTGATCTTCTTTGCCTTATTTATTTTGTGTATAAACAATTAAATAGTAATCTCTCACTATTAGTCTCGATATTAGTCTCGATCGCATTTCAGTAAGCCAAAGCTTTTCTACTCACGGTGTCGTCACCTTGAGTAGAAAAGCAGACTTGAAGGTCAAAAACAAGCTGGGATCAATTTATTTGTTTGTGCCCCCATCTTCCAGAGACTTATACTTTGATCCATCAGGCATAACAGCACCTTCGAGCAAAGCACCACTCAGGTCAGAAATGCTAACTTTAGCACCTTTGAGATTTGCACCAGTTAGGTAGGCACTCTTCAAGTTGGCACCACTCAAACTAGCATCTCTCAAATCTGCACCACTCAGGTTCGCATTACTCAACTCTGCACAAATTAAATTAGCATTACTAAGATTCGCACTACTAAGATTAGCCTGAGTCAAGCGAGCAAAACTCAGTTTTGCATGACTTAAATTTGCACCACTAAGTTTAACCTGACTGATATTAGCATTATCTAAATTGGCATAAGTCAAATTAGCATTACTCAAGTCGCTTTCCATCAAATTGGCTTTACTGAGATTGGCATGAGGAAGATTAATATCTACTAACTCCGCACCAATAGCATCCAAACCTCTAAGAGAAACACCATCCTCATTCAAATCTTGGAGTGCCAGAATTCTGGCATAGCTAACTTTTACGCCGTGTGCTGCATCAACTATACTCCAAGCTTGGTAATGAAATTGCTTTCTGCGATCGGGTGCTTCTTTAATGAATAAAATTAAAGCAACGACCACACTAAGAGCATCAACACTCTGCAAAATTTTTCCAAGCACAGAATTATCATCCGCCGCCACATAAATTATGATGAACAGAACGGCTGAAACACTAGCAACTAACCAGGCGGGTTGTGTCCAAAAATTATCAATGAATTTTTCTAAAATTCCTTTGAGAACTTCACCCAATCGTTGCAGGAATGATTGACCCTGAAATTGCCGATAACTATCAGTTATTTTCGAGAGCATTTTGTGGATAATTTCACCATCCAACTGAATTGATACTAAAGGCTTTTTCTGTTCCTCGGTTGGCGGCGCGATCGGCTTAGATTCGTTCAGTAATTGTGTCTTTGATTCTTGTGGCTGATGGTGGATGACATCTTTTTCATCTGCGACAACATTTGGTGAAGAATCTGCACCTGAGTCTTTTAACATCAAACCAGTAATTGTTCTGTAGGCATTTGTCCACGCCCGCTTTACTTCGGGAGTCCAATCTTCTTGGAGATACTGCTCAAAAGACATCAGCAGTGCGTCTCCAACTGGCCCATAATATTTGGGAATTACCCCATAGCCGATGTGTCTGCCTCCCAAGGCCTTGAGAACTGGCCCTAAAGCTTCTGGAGAGCGGAGATTTTCTACTACCAATACCAAAGCATTAAGGAGCTTCTTCTGTTGTATTTTTAGATCGATATGGGCAAACAATGGTTTATATTCTGGGTGAGCGATGAAGAGGTTTTCGTAGAAGCTAGCGGCAAATTCATCAGCACGAGGTTTGATTTTATCGAAACTGCTTTCCAGTACCTCTACGGCTAACTCTGGCTCTTTTTCGGGAACTGATTCTAGTTGGTGATTAGCTGCTATACTTACCTGTTTGTCGGGAATAATCTCTGTTTCTAATGGAACTTCTTCATGTGTAGTTTCTACACCTGCGCCTTTTAACATCAAAGCAGTAATCGCTCCGTAGGCATCGATCCATGCTTGTTTGACTTCAATAGTCCAATCTTCCTGAAGATACTCCTCAAAGGTCATTAGTAGTGCTTCTCCAACTGCCGGGTAAGAATTGGCGATCGCTCCATAACCCACGTGTCTCCCTCCCAGTGCGTTTAGAACTGGCCCTAAAGCCTCTGGAGAACGAAGATTTTCTACTACCAAAACCAGAGAATTTATCAGCTTTTTCTGTTGCTTTTCCATCTCAGTATTGGCAAACAGTGGTTTCACTTCTGGATAAAGTTTAAACAGGTTATCGTAGAAAGTAGTGGCAAATTCATCAGCACGAGGTTTGATTATCTCAAAACTTTGCTCTAAAAGTTCAACATTTAAAGACATATTTTTGTTTCTCTTTTGAAAGGTGATGCTCCCTTGTCTAAAGACCGGGTTTTTTAACTATCCGGCTCTGATGAATGCTTTTAATAGAGTGTTGGAAGAGAGTTTCTTTGCTGACGCCAAGGCCAAATATTACAAAGTCAAATTTTCCAATTCTTGAGACACCATAGCCATAAACTCTCCTGCATCGTTTATGCCCATTTCTCCTAAAGCTTTCCACTCTTCACTGCTGTAATCTAAATCGAGTCCCATCACCTCTTGAGTCCAATAGGGCAAATTAGATGGGTTTTCCATTAGCTCACAGGTGATCCTTAATATTTCTGTTCCGCTCATCTTTTTTCTAACCTTTGTGGCCAAGCAAAAGGAGAACAATTTAGCCAAATTACTTTCTGGTGGGATGGCTATTAGAAATGCCATATTTTGTGCTAGTACAAACTTGTCTAACTTCATTGGATATTTTCCTCGTTTTTCGATATTCAAGTAAGGTTTTTTGGGAGATGACGGAGAGCAAGTTCAGGAATTACGCAAAAGTTCAAATCAACCGGGTTTCTCGACGGAGAGAAATAGCCAGAAAGCCTATTTTACGTCAAATAACCCCCGTTTCTGTGTAAGTCCTAAACTTATGACTCTCGCTGAATATCATAAATCAATTGCCAGAAGTTTTGCTAGAAATTTTCTTTCCTATAGCCAAACCCGTATTTATGGCAGAGATTTCTCAATTGTACCGATAGTCCAGGAGGGCCGCAGAAATATACGTCAACTTTATTGGGCGCGTGTTGCTGCGCTACATCTTGAAAAATCTCCTCCCAGTCTGGACGACCCGTTTGTGTACGGCTCTTTAAACCTGTAATCAAATCAACCTGCGTCTGAGAATGCATCAAATCCATTGCCACAAATAGGGTGCTGGATTTCATATCTGACTTTTGCTGGGCACCTGTCAGATACAAATTAATGTCAAATAAGTTGTTAGTGTCTTGGGCTTCGATTCTGGATAAGAGTTCAACAAACCATTCAAACGCTTTTTGCTCTCGGTTGAGCCAGTAAAAATGTACCTTTTGCAAACGCATTCCTGAAGAACCGTGTTGGCTTCGGTACAGCATACTTTTGAGAATAGAGGCAAATGGAGTTACGCCAATACCCGCACCGATTAGAATAGCGTACTTAGATTCAAAGATATGGGTACTTGGTGTCCCATAGGGCCCATCTAAATGGACAAGCACTCCAGGCTCGTATTTAGAGTTACCTGACCGTATCCATTGCTCGTGCTGTTCTCGGAAAAGTTGATATAATTTTCCAGTCCAACTACCCGCAGAGCGTATGTGTACAGATAAGACATCCTGCATTTCGGGGGCGCTACTAATTGTGAATGGATGCCATTCATATTTGGATAGACTCGGACATTTAACAAACACGTAGTCCCCTGGTTGATAGTGGAAAGATTTCGGACGTGCAATTTCCAAACCTAGAACTTTGGAGGGGAGTAAAGAGGCATTAACTACATAGGCAGGCTCTTTTGTATTCTGCCGGCGAATAACCAGTTCGATCGCGAATCCCACAACAGGTAACAACACCCACTGCCAAAAAACTGGCCCGTGAACTAACGCCAGGGCAAACCACACGACGTACAACATATGAGCTGTATAGAAAAGCGCAAATTTTCCGCCTTTGCGGATTGGAGCTTGCGCTGTCACCCACATAACTGCGAAAACTAGCAGTAATAAAAATCCTGACAAGCCAGCCTTCGTCGCAAAAAGACTCTGGGCAAAGGGAACCGGCAATGTGGTGTAATTGAGGAAATGCGCGATCGTATGGACGATCGCAAAGGCAAACATGAATTGACCCACGAGCTTGTGAAACTCGATGCCTTCATCTATCGGCAGATAGTTGTTGATCCTTGTTTTGCGAAGCCAAGTCATAAAATGCCGCAGCATGGGAATTAGGATCAATGCCCCGTTGAAGTTGAGCGCTGCGCCACATCCCCGCGCAATTTGAACGTACACATTTGCGCCTAGACTTGCATATCGATCGACAGCCCCAAAGAAAAGAACCAGATTGGCAATAAGATAGAGGGACAAAAAAGCGATCTTGACCCAGTTGTTTTGAATATAATGCTTGATGTACGCCTTTGGCGACCTTTTCTCTTTGGGCGCAACTGCTATGGCGTCGTCGTCTGGCTGGCGAGGTTTTAACCAGCTAACCGGGCTAACTGCCATCGCCTCAAGCAGATCGGGATGCTTTCCGATTAAACCTTTGAACTCTTCAAAAGAAATTTCGCCACTTTTATCGGTATCAGCTTCTAAAAACAAAATGTCAACAAGACCGGTAACTTGTTCCGGCGGAAAGGTTAAATTATTTTCCTTCAAGCTAGCAGCAATTAAGTGAGAAACTTCGTCTTTTTCGATGGAGCCATCCCCGTTTATGTCGTGCAATTGATAAGCAAATTTCAGTTTTTGCTCTTCAGTTGCAAAGACAAGTTCCTCTACTGTTTTCAAAAATTCATCGAGGTCTATAACGCCACTTTTATCGTTATCAAACATCGCAAACATTCGCTCGGCAAAATATTCATCTTTCAGCCCCATAGCTTTCTTAAACTCTGAGCGATCGATTTGTTGGTCTTTTCCACCAATCTTGGTAAAGACTTGTCGCAATTCCTCTAAAATTTTTCTCGGAGTATCCATCGTGAGATTAACCTCGGTTTTTTTTGTTTTCCAATTTTTCGCCAGTTATGGAGCCAGCTAAAACTATCATTCTTGCATTACTGTATACAGCAGTCGGACAAATAAGCATGACATCATTTTTCAAATTTGAAGATGATGTCATGCTTATTGAACAAAAGTTTAGATTTGAGCAACGTTAAGGTTAGCAACTAACCCATACGTTGATATATACTCTTCTAACTCCGCTAAATCAACACTGCCATTTTTATCGGAGTCAAGAGTATTAAAAAGATAATCAGTGATGTAGCTTCTGACTTCTTCAGAGCTACGTTCGCCTGTTGTCATATCTTCGATTAGCCCTAACAACTCCATAATCTCAGTTCGTTCTAGTGCCTTACTTCCATCCGTATCCAATTGCAGGAACAGCTTTTTGATATCTGCTGTTGCCACTCTCGAAGAACGCAGTGTTTCTCTCAATATGTCATTGCCAAATGAATTCATGAACAATATCTGTTCGATGAGTGGTATGCAGAAGAACCCCAGCGCTGCCCAAAAAATTGCATATTTTACGGCTTGGGGATTTGCCGTTGCACTAACTCCGATGAAAAGAGCCGCCCAAAGGAAAAAGTTGGGATTCACAAGCAGGATGTAAGCATCGCGAGCTTCTGCCTTGCTAAGCTTGCCCTTGGTAAATGCTGAGGTTAATACAGCCAAAACGCGCATTGAGACAAACACTAAAGTTGCCAATGCTAGCTGTTGCAGACAAGCGAGCGAGCGATTCGGATCGGTTGAAGAAAATAGATCCGAAATGAAGGTTGATGGAGTAAACTGAAAGCCTGTTGCCAATGCCATGAATGCGACAGCAAGCACTCCGATGAATTTCCAGTTTTTACTGTGGTGGTTTGATTCAACAGGGGATTTGTCGCGCCAAAACTGGGCGATCGCACCCGGTATTGCCAGACCTAAAATTAGAATAATGCCGAAAAAGATCAGGCTGTCAACGTTAATGGGTAAATTGGCAACCTTCAATGTAGCCAGAAGCGCCAGTGGAGCAACGATTGATAGCGTTCTTGACAAAAGAGCCGACGGATAAAGATTACCGCCCCAAAGCACGGATAAAACTGGGGAAGTCAGGGCTGGCGGAACCATCCAAAATAGAACCCACAACACTTTGTACAGATCCGCTTCAGTCTGATACAAAAATCCAGAAAATATTAAGAATAGTCCAACTGCCCATCGCACTGCCATCCACCCGTAAACTAGATACTTCACAGTAGAGGTTACTTTGCGTTTACTCGCTGCAAAGTCAATGTCTAGGTAGGTATAAAACGTTGAGGCGGCAAGACACGCAACGATTATTGCTCGAAATAAAACTGACGGAATCCCTGCTTCTGAGGTGCTGATTGCCCTTGCCAAGCTTCCCAGCAAGAAGGCGGCGGCATAGATCAAAATCGCCCACATAATTGAAAGATCGTTGATCTCTTTCCGCAGGGAAGCAGCACCGCCGGATTCCTTATCGCGAAACTTGACGAGATCCACACCGCTGAGAGCTTTACCATTGGGGAGTTTTAGGTGTTTATAAGCAGTAGGCGGTAGACCGCTTAAATAAAGTGCTAGAGGCTCCAATACATATTGGTGGCACACTACTAGAACTGTTTCACCGCGTTCCAAGTGCGGTACAATTTTGTCTTCGTAGAAACGGGCAGCGCGAGAGTAAACTTGGGCAATCTTTTCGCCAGCCGGAGGTGCTTCGTTATGAGAGTGCAACATTTCCTCGAAGCCTTCGTAGCCCAGTGCTAGACGCAGCAAATTTAGGTTGCGACCCGCAAAAATACCAAAGGATTTTTCGCTAATTCGGTGGTCGATTTGAACGGGGGTATCGGGTGACTTTAGTGCTTGACTTTCAGCAAGGGCGATTTCGCAGGTTTGCCTAGCGCGTCTCATGTGGGAGACATATACTGCGTCAAACTTTGTACCTTTTTTCTTGAGGTCAACACCTGCACGGCGTGCCTGCAATCGGCCAAAGGATGTGAGGTCAACATCCAGAACTCCCGCAAAAATGTTGCGTTCGTTACTGGTACTTTCACCGTGCCGAATAAAGTAGACACGTCCTAGCTGTTCTGCATTGAATTCTTTTGGTGAAGCTGCAGAAGTTGTTGTAGCTGCATCGTGCAATTTACTTGTAACTTCGATCGATCCATTGTCGGTACTTTCTACCTGGTCATCTAAGTTTCTAGTGTTCCTTATTTACTTTCACTACGCCTTAAATAGGGTTTAGATTCTTTTCCACGATTGAATTTTCAAACTTTTAAGTCAGACGAGTTAACGACCAAAGCACTCTGCTACGAAAGCAATGTCTGGAACCGTGCCGAGTATAGTCTGAGCCAAACCCCTCGGACTGTAGTAAGACTCACTAATTGATCAGGAGCGATCGCACAACTGACAACAGGAAGAATACCCAAATCTTCAACGAATCGGGGGCAAAATTTTAGATGAAGAAAGCCCAGCTCGCTCTCGCCCTCCCAAACCCACAGATTCGGGAGATTGGCAGCAGCTTAATGTCTATCTAGCTTAGGACATAGATCGTGAATCTAACTAATAAGTTTTGTGCAAAACCCGGCCTGTACTTCGAGAATTATCACTTTTGCACCTGCATGACAGCCAAAAAGAGTGTGCTAGAATCCATCAATACGTAGTCGTAGGTTGGGCACGGGCCGAGAAGAGCAATCTTCTTGCAGTCTAGGGGAGGTTGTAGGTCAGCCACCATTTGGGTCTTCCCAGTTGAAAGCCACCCTGCAACATGAGCCTGGAATCTGCAACCGCAGCCGAGTGCGGCAGATAGGTTGGGAGTGTCGCGCTAGAATAAGCAGTACGAGTTAACACTCGAACACAAACGCTCGTTGTGCGAGCGTGACCTCGAAACGGGCACATAGCAGCAGGTGATGGGAATAAATCATGTTTGAACGCTTCACAGAAAAAGCAATAAAAGTAATCATGTTGGCCCAGGAAGAAGCTCGCCGCCTGGGTCACAACTTCGTAGGGACAGAACAGATCCTCCTGGGTCTGATCGGAGAAGGAACCGGGGTTGCAGCGAAAGTCCTCAAATCAATGGGGGTCAACCTCAAAGACGCGCGGATTGAAGTGGAAAAAATCATCGGGCGCGGTTCCGGCTTCGTAGCAGTCGAAATTCCGTTCACCCCCCGCGCCAAGCGGGTTCTAGAACTATCCCTAGAAGAAGCTCGCCAACTCGGACACAACTATATAGGTACTGAACACCTGCTGCTGGGCCTGATCCGCGAAGGTGAAGGAGTAGCGGCCAGAGTCTTGGAAAACCTGGGAGTAGACTTGTCGAAAGTCCGCACCCAAGTGATTCGGATGCTGGGAGAAACCGCAGAAGTCGCAGCCACTGGCGGCGGCGCCCGCACCAAAACCCCAACCCTGGATGAATTCGGCGCCAACCTCACTCAAATGGCGGTCGATGGCAAACTAGACCCAGTAGTCGGACGCCAAAAAGAAATCGAACGGGTAATTCAAATCCTCGGTCGCCGCACCAAAAATAACCCGGTGCTCATCGGGGAACCCGGAGTTGGTAAAACCGCGATCGCCGAAGGTCTGGCCCAGCGCATTGCTAACAACGACATCCCAGACATCCTCGAAGAAAAGCGCGTTGTTACCCTCGACATCGGCTTGCTGGTTGCCGGCACGAAATACCGGGGCGAATTTGAAGAACGCCTCAAAAAAATCATGGACGAAATCCGCACAGCGGGTAACGTGATTTTGGTGATTGACGAAGTGCACACTTTGATAGGTGCAGGTGCGGCTGAAGGCGCGATAGACGCGGCAAACATTCTCAAGCCGGCTTTGGCAAGAGGCGAGCTCCAGTGTATCGGCGCTACCACCCTCGACGAATACCGCAAGCACATCGAGCGCGATGCAGCCCTAGAACGGCGCTTCCAGCCCGTCATGGTCGGCGAACCCACAGTTGACGAGACGATCGAGATTCTCTTCGGTCTGCGGGAACGCTACGAACAGCACCACAAGCTGAAAATCTTGGACACGGCCCTGGAAGCTGCAGCGAAACTCTCACATCGGTACATCTCCGATCGCTTCCTCCCAGACAAAGCAATTGACTTGGTAGACGAAGCTGGTTCCAGAGTTCGCTTGATCAACTCCCAACTGCCCCCCGCAGCCAAAGAACTTGACAAAGAACTGCGCCAAGTCCTCAAAGATAAAGACGAAGCGGTGCGTTCTCAAGACTTTGACAAAGCCGGCGAATTGCGCGATCGGGAAATGACCATCAAAGCCGAAATTCGCGCTATTTCCCAAGCCAAAAAAACCGACTCGGCCCGCACCGGCGAAACAGACCCATCGCCAGTAGTCACCGAAGAAGATATCGCTCAAATCGTGGCAAGCTGGACAGGCGTACCGGTAAACAAACTGACCGAATCCGAATCCGAAAAGCTGCTGCACATGGAAGATACCTTGCACCAGCGCTTGATCGGACAGGAAGAAGCAGTGAAAGCCGTTTCCCGCGCCATCCGTCGCGCTCGCGTTGGCTTGAAAAATCCCAATCGCCCGATCGCCAGTTTCATCTTCTCCGGGCCTACCGGCGTCGGCAAAACCGAACTCACCAAAGCCCTAGCCGGCTACTTCTTCGGTTCAGAAGACGCGATGATTCGGCTGGATATGTCGGAGTACATGGAACGGCACACCGTCTCCAAACTCATCGGTTCTCCTCCGGGCTACGTCGGCTACAACGAAGGCGGCCAACTCACAGAAGCAGTCCGCCGCCGTCCTTACACCGTCGTGCTGTTCGACGAAATCGAAAAAGCCCACCCCGATGTCTTCAATATGCTGTTGCAAATATTGGAAGACGGCCGCTTAACAGATGCCAAAGGTCGCACCGTGGACTTCAAAAACACGCTGCTGATTATGACCTCAAACATCGGTTCTAAGGTGATTGAAAAAGGCGGCGGCGGCCTCGGTTTCGAGTTCAGCGACAACCAAGCCGATGCTAATTACAACCGCATTCGTTCTTTGGTTAACGAAGAACTCAAAAACTACTTCCGCCCCGAATTCCTCAACCGACTCGACGAAATTATCGTCTTCCGCCAGTTGAACAGGGAAGAAGTCAAGGAAATCGCGGTCATCATGCTCAAAGAAGTGTTCAGTCGTTTGACAGAACAGGGAATCACCCTGGAAGTGACCGAAAAATTCAAAGAACGGCTGGTAGAAGAAGGCTACAACCCCAGCTACGGAGCCCGACCCCTGCGCCGCGCCATCATGCGGTTGTTGGAAGACAGTTTGGCTGAGGAAATCCTTTCTGGCCGCATCAAAGACGGCGACACCGCTGTTGTGGATGTGGGCGAGGACGGAATTGTTAAGGTGCTGCAAGGTCAAAAGCGGGAATTGCTGCCCCAAGGCGTTGAGTAAGTTTGAGTAAGTGCGATATCGAGTAAAGTTTTGAAATAACCAATCTCGTAATCGCAAACAACTCAAAATCCTCAAATAAAAAAGGTAGAGAATCTTAGTTCTCTGCCTTTTTTATGAGTTAATATCAACACAATGTACGCTTACTTTTCTAAGTATCTTCGTCTCAAAAAATAGGAGACCGATCGACTCGGTTTCTGTAGGACGGCGCCGCCGTGTTCGCCCTTCCGGGTTTCTGAATACCCCAACAAAGTTTTACGTTTAATTAGAGCGAGCTACTTCAAGGGCAATTAGATAATTAGCAAGAACTATATAGTGGAGAAATAAATGACATCTGAAAAAAAGAATTTGGGTACAGAAGTAGCAGAAAATCCGCCTGAAACCTGGTGGCAGAAAGCGTGGAAGTCGCAGCGAGAAAATCTTCAGATAGTGATTATTGCTTTGAGTTTAGCAATAGTGATTCGAGCGTTGGTCGCCGAACCGCGCTACATACCCTCAGATTCTATGGTACCAACTTTGCACGTGGGCGATCGCGTGGTAGTCGAAAAAATCTCGTACTACCTCGAACCTCCCAAAACTGGGGACATCGTAGTATTTACTCCCCCGGAAAAGTTGCAAGAACAAGGCTTTACCCAAGACCAAGCATTCATCAAGCGGGTAATTGGCTTACCGGGTCAAACCGTCGCCGTTAAAAAAGGTTTAGTTTATCTCAACGACAAACCCCTCGTCGAAAAATATATTGCCGAACCTCCTAAATACCAGTGGGGGCCTTATCGCGTCCCAGAAAATGAATACTTTGTGATGGGAGACAACCGCAACAACAGCAACGACTCCAGCAGGTGGGGATTTTTACCTAAGCAGAATATCATCGGCCGGGCTGTAGTGCGGTTTTGGCCTCTAGAACGCATCGGGGAAGTTTGAAGTCAGTTGACAGTTGACAGTTGACTGTTGACAGTTGACTGTTGACAGTTGACGGTTGACGGTTGACTGTTGACGGTTGACTGTTGTCATCGCAAGCCCGATGCCCGATGCCCGATGCCCGATGCCCGATGCCCGATGCCCGATGCCCGATGCCCGATGCCCGATGCCCGATGCCCGAT
>NZ_JAUBOZ010000009.1:87240-118713 GCF_036700475.1 Microcoleus sp. T2B6
GCCCAATGCTCAATGCCCGATGCCCAATGCCCATGCCTTATGCTGTACGGAAATTTCTACTTATTCTTGTACCTTGAGGGGTAGGGACTTCCTCCGGCAACTGATAAAATAGTAGAAAAAGCAGCGGGATTTCTCGCTTAGATCAAAATTAGTAGAATATTAAAAAATTAGGAAAGCTATGGGATTTTTTGATTCAGAAATTGTTCAGCAAGAAGCCAAACTGTTGTTTGAAGACTATCAATCTCTCATCAAACTAGGTGGCAATTACGGGAAATTCGATCGCGAAGGCAAGAAAATGTTCATCGCTCAGATGGAATCAATGATGGAGCGCTACCGTATTTTTATGAAGCGCTTCGAGCTGTCTGAGGACTTCATGGCTCAGATGACTGTAGAGCAGTTAAAAACACAGCTCAATCAATTTGGCATCACGCCCCAGCAGATGTTTGAGCAAATGAACTCAACGCTGGAGCGGATGAAATCTGAGCTGGAAAAACAATCCTAGTGAGCACAAGGAAGAAGGAAGTTCGGCAACGGATTATGTAACGGATGTAACGGATGTCAGGAAGAAGGAAGAAGGAAGAAGGAAGGAAGAAAAAGAAAGTATTCCCGATGCCCGATGCCCGATGCCCCATGCCTCATGCCCAATGACTAATGACTAATGACCGATAATTAAGGCCGCTCAAAAGCTGAAGCAGGTTTGAAATTTTCTGCGGGAACTCCCTCCAAAGCTTGGCTCATAAAATCACGCCAAACAGGGGCGACAATAGTACCACCAGTAGCACCGTAGCTCATCGGTCTATAATTGTCGTTGCCCATCCAAACAGCCACCGACAACTGCGGCACGTAACCCACAAACCAGATATCCCGTTCTGAGGAAGTTGTACCAGTTTTCCCAGCAGCCGGCCGCCCAAGTTGGGCCGCCCTTGCAGTTCCGCTGGTAATTACCCCTTGCAGGGCGCTGTTGACAGATGCCGCAGCCCATGAATTGAGAACTAATTTGGGTTTGGGCGTATTGTCGAGCAAGACGTTGCCGCTGCTGTCAGTAACTTGCACGATAAACGTGGTGTCAGAATGCCAGCCGTTGTTGGCGAAGGTAGCAAAAGCTCCGGCCATTTCTAAAGGAGTCAAGTCAACGGCACCCAATGGCAAAGAAATCACCGGTTCCATCGGACTTCTGATGCCGAGTACGCGGCAAATCTCAATCACTTTATTCAATCCGACTTCTTGGCCAAGCTTGACGGCGGGAATGTTGAGAGATACTTCCAAAGCTCTGCGGATGCTGACGGCACCGGAGAAGCCGCCGCCGTAGTTTTGAGGGTAGTAGTAGCCGTCGCCGTCGCGGTAGCCGACAGGGGAGTCGTAGACAACTGAATCGGGGCTGTATTTGCCACTAGCAAAGGCAGCGTAGTAGATAAAAGGTTTAAAAGAAGATCCGGGCTGGCGACGTGCTTGAATGGCGCGGTTGAACTGACTCTTTTCGTAATCGACGCCGCCAACCATTGCTTTGACGAAGTGGGTGCGGGGATCTACCGCGGCTAGGGCAATTTGACCTTCCTCGCGATCGTAAAACAGCCCTTGGTAGTAAAGCCGATTGTGCCACGCTTTGACGGTTTCTTCGGCTATGCGCTGCATTTTGAGGTCGATCGTGGTTTGAACGCGCATTCCTCCCTTAACCACGGCATCTCGCCCGAAACGCCTCGTCAGTTCCTGGACTACGGCTTGTGTTACGTAAGGAACTTGAGAGCCCCCAAAAGAGGTAATTTTGCCTAGCTTAATTTTTTCCTTGCGGGCAGCAGTCTCTTGGGCCGGCGTAATCCATTTAAGATCCTTCATGCGGTTTAAAACGAGGGTTTGCCGCTCTTTTGCCAACTTGTAATTGACGAAAGGACTGTATTCTTCGGGGGCAGAAATTAAGCCGGCCAGCATCGCTGCTTCTGCAAGAGTCAAATTACTTGCTGATTTGTTGAAATAGCTTCGAGAGGCTGTCTCTACGCCGTACAAGTTGTGACCTAAGTAGATTTGATTCAGGTATAGTTGCAGAATTTGGTCTTTGTTGAGAATTTGCTCCAAGCGGATAGACATTACCGCTTCAGCTACTTTGCGACTAAATTTTGACTGGGGAGATAGAAACAGGTTCTTGACTAGCTGCATAGTCATAGTCGAGCCGCCTTCAACGGTTCTACCTTTCTCTAGGTTGACTATGAGAGCTCGGGCTATCCCGCCGGGGTTGATACCTTTGTGGGTGAAAAAGTTGCTATCTTCGATCGCCAGAACAGCTCGTTTCAGGTTCGGGGAGATTTGGTCAAGGGGTACGACATCCCGGTTGGCTTCATCGTGGATGCTGGCTAGGGGCTTGCCGTTGATGTCGTAAATGTGGGTAGTTTCTGTGGGAGAGTAGGTTTGCAAGATCCGAACATCTGGCAAATTGCGGAAGCTGATCGCTAAGCCAACCAGTCCACCAGCGACTACGGAACTGGCAAGCATTGTCATGCTGAGTATGGTTCCGGCGGTCACTTTACTGACTGACTGAACAAACTCGAATACGGGGGCTGAGTTTTCCGTGTTATTGCGGACTGCGTTGGTTGACACGTGGATTTCACTTCCTCACTCGATTTGGGGTTTAAGACTTTTAATTTTAGATGCGAACCCTAGAGACTGTCAGTCGATTTTAGATTTGAGATTTTAGATTTTAGATTTATTCCACAGATGAATCTGGGAGTTTGAACAAGAGTCTAAAATTTGGGGATCTCCACGACTGTTGTCGGGGGCTGGTATCCGTTTTTGGGCGGGGTCAGCTAATGAAAGCCGGTCAGCTTTGGGATTATAGTAGCTTGATAGTTATGTTTTTATGCGTCAACCAGTGAGTGTAACTAATTCTGCTGCACTTTGGCAAAATAATATGATGGACGATCGCTCCCCGATGATAACTCCTAACCTTTCAGCGCTTTACCGCGGCGTCAGCGAGATTTTTCCAGATCGACCTGATTCTAGCAACCCTGACGAAAATTTAGCCCAACTGCTGGCAACAGTCGATCGACCCTTGCGAGTCAAACTGGGAATCGACGCCACAGGGGCGGACATTCACTTGGGACACAGCATTTGCTTCCGCAAGCTGCGGGCTTTTCAGGATGCTGGTCACACAGCGGTACTGGTCATCGGAGATTTTACCGCAAGAATTGGCGATCCGACAGGAAAGTCCGAGATGCGAAGCCAGTTGACTGCCGAACAAGTCGCGGAAAATGCCAAGACTTATTTAGACCAAGTGCGTCCGATTCTAGATTTTGACACGCCCGGACGTTTGGAAATTCGCTATAACTCCGAGTGGTTGTCAAAATTGGACTTGGCGAAGATTTTGGAACTGCTGAAGACGATGACGGTGCAGCAGATGCTCGCTAAAGAGGGATTTGACAACAGGATGCAGCAGGAGAATGCGATTTATCTGCACGAGTTTCTGTACCCACTAATGCAGGGTTACGATTCGGTGGCTTTGGAAGCTGATGTTGAGTTGGGGGGAACTGACCAAAAGTTTAATATTGCGGTGGGGAGAGATTTGCAGCGGCATTTTGGGATGAAACCGCAGTTTGGTTTGCTGATGCCGATTTTGATCGGGACTGACGGGGTGCAGAAGATGTCGAAGTCTTTGAACAATTATGTGGGTTTGTCGGAAGACCCGCTGACGATGTATTCTAAGTTGGAGAAAATTGCTGATAGTTCGATCGCCCAGTATTTTGAACTATTGACAGATTTGCCGCTTGATGAATTGCCAGAAAATCCGCGAGACAAACAGAAACTTTTGGCTTTGGATGTGGTGCGCCAATATCGTGGGAAGGAAGTGGCGGAACGCGCACAACAAGATGCAATTGCGCTGGTTAAAGGGGCTGCGGGACAAGCTGATGCTGTGGCGGAGTTTTCTTTGGCAAGTGTGCAGTTTCCGGCTAAGTTGTTTTATATTCTCAGTGCTAGCGGGCTTTGTAAAAGCAGCGGTGATGCGCGGAAGTTGATGCAGGGCGGTGGGGTGAAGTTGGAGGGCGATAAAGTTTCTGATGTTAACCTCACCTTTGAATCACCTGCTGAATTGGAAGGTAAGGTTTTGCAAGTCGGGAAAAATAAGTTTGTTCGATTGGTGTCTTGAATAGACATCTCCAATAATTATTGTGGAACAGGCATCTTGCCTGTTCAAAACAGGCAATTATTGCCATGACTAATCTATTTTTTTAACCGCAGATGAATACTGAAGATGAACGCTGATGAACGCTGATAATCGAATTATTGTTGCTTTGGATGTTTCGAGTCAAGAAGAGGCGATCGCACTTCTGGACAAACTGCCGCAAGTATCTTTCTGGAAAGTGGGTTTGGAACTGTTTGTGAGTTCCGGGCCGGGGATTTTGGAAATTTTAAAACAGCGGGAAAAGCGGATTTTTCTCGATTTGAAGTTTCACGATATCCCGAATACTGTGGCTGGTGCTTGTCGGGCTGCTGCTAAGTACAATGTGGATTTATTGACTATCCATTCTACTTGTGGTAAAGATGCTTTGAAAGCGGCACAGTTGGCTGTGACTGAAGGGGCGGCGGCTGTGGATAAACCGAGTCCTAAGTTGATTGCAATTACTCTATTAACGAGTTTGAATTCGCGACAGTTGGCTTTTGAGTTGAAAATACCTTTGGAGTTGCCGGAATATGCTTTGCACATGGCATTGTTGGCTAAGGAAACGGGTTTAGCTGGTGCTGTTTGTTCTCCGCAAGAGGTGGAACAGTTAAGAATGAGTTGCGGGGATGATTTTCTATTAGTTTGTCCCGGTGTGCGTCCGAAATGGGCCGATGGAGGCGATCAAAAGCGATCGATGACTCCAAAGGCCGCTTTGAAAGCTGGTGCGGATTATCTGGTGATTGGGCGGCCGATTACTGCTTCGGATGATCCGGTGGCGGCTTTTGCGCGTATTTGTGAAGAGTTGGGATAACAAGAGGAATGTTGTTTTTAACTCACATCTTGCACCATTCTCGCTTAACAGGCTTTCCGGCCTGTTCCACAAGAAAATTCACTCTTTGTGGAACAGGCCGGAAAGCCTGTTCATAAAAGGCTTATTGAGAATGGTGCAACCTCTCAGTTTTAACCGCCGATAAACGCCGATGAACGCCAAGGGAATTTTATCTGCGTTCATCTGTGTTTATCTGCTGATATCTGCGGTTGGCGAAAAGAAATTAAGCTGCTATTATTACAGCAGATAAAAAAATAGCTAGTTTCTACTCTTGAGTAATTTGGTAAGACGTTACAATTTACAAGTCTCGACGCGAGATGGGGATTCTAGCATTGATGCGTCTGGAGTCTTACATTGACTAACTGCAATATCTGTCTTTAATCCTAAAGCCTTCAGCAAACCCATAAATCGGTAAATCTCTTCTCCCCCTGATGCTTTCAACAATTCCTCAAGTTTCTCCCAATTCTGTTGTTCGTCTTCAGTCATGATAGAGAGTTTATCTTGAGCTTTAACTACGTCTTTGAGAACCGTCAGTAACAGTTCAGATTCCGGTTCTTTTTCTTCTAAAATTGCTTGAATATAAGCAGCAGCTTCTTCAATTTCTTGGAGGGATTTAATCAGATAGTCATGATAACTGTGGGTTTTAGGCATTGTTTCTACTCCTGAATTCTATCCAGTATTCTTTGGCCTTGCGAATATCTCGATCTTGGGTACTTTTATCTCCACCGCAGAGAAGCAGTACAATAGTTGAGTCTCTTTCTCCAAAATAAACCCGGTAGCCTGGGCCGCAGTCAATTTTTAACTCAGAAACACCCTCTCCTACTGATTTACAGTCTCCTAAATTACCAAGAGCAACTCGCTGAAGTCTACCTTTTATTTTAGCTTTTCCTTGGCGATCGCGCAAAGAATCAAGCCACTCTTCAAAAGGTATTTTTCCCTCTAAAGTTTCATAGGTTTGAATTTCTCTCGGTTGGACTTCCATGATTTCATTTAGTACAAACCTTAGCATCAATTGGCAACATTTTAGCTCATTCTGGTCAGTGCCAGGTATCGGAAATGTAGAAATGGCCTGGTTTCGTGGAAAAAGTCGGGTTCACAACTATAATAAAAATCTTAAACCTCTATCAGATGTTTTTCATCCATCACCAATCGACAGCCAACACCACAACAAAAACAAAACAAACAAACACCCAAACCAACCAAAAGAAGGAGACAAGTACATCCCACTAGCCAACATTAATAACGCAACAAAAAACAAAAAAATCCCATTTGATATTACCCATTATCCAATAGAAAAAATTCATATCCGCTCTCCTATTGAATAACAAATCAAAGCAAGCGCTCACTGTTAGTATATACTGCCCATAGCCAAACTGCAACCACGCCCACCGCCAAACCGCTTGCCAGGCAGGATAAAGGGCGGGTCTAGTTTTGATTTTATCTAAAAGCTGATAAAAATTGTGGGCTGCTGTAATTGGGGGTATAGCTTGAGAATTTTTCCAGGCATATTCTTTGAGGGAGGGGGGATCTGAGGGCTTTTCTCCGCTGCATATTGCTGTGTTATGGTGTTTAGATATAGGGGATTGTAGCAGATGAGCATTGCTTTGACAATTGGCGGACTAAGATCGATGAGGAGTCTTTCTGAGGTTGAATGTATTTCCAGTAAGTAGTATTTTGGTTGCGATTGTGTGGGTGGTTGGGACTCCAACTATGGCGGTTAATTTGGCAATCGATGATGTTAATGTAAATGCAAATGGGCATGGTTTGTGGGCCAGATCGCCCTGTCCGGCTGATTTAGAAACTTTGGTCGATCGCCTGTTGCAAGATTTGCCGAGTTATGCTAATCGCGTAATTGTGCGATCGCACTTTTCTCCTAACACTAACACACCGCCCGGTTACGCGCTGCCGCAAATAATTTTAGCCGGTCGCCCGGAGTTTGAACCGTTACCTTTAAATTTTGAAGATGCGCTTCCTGAAAATGCTAGTCAAGTTTTCATTACTACTTTGGAACGGCAGTATCGCGGGGGAAAACGAGTAGAAATTCAGCAATATCATTGGCTGTTTTTAACTAAAACCGAGAACGGATGGGAATTAGTAAAAATTGTTTCTAGGTTTGGTACTGCGGCGGATGTTCGTCCGTTGTTGCGGCCAGAGGGGGAGAAAAGCGAAATTGCTGAGGCGATTCGTTTGTGGTTGCGAGATTGTCAGGCAAAGCCGTAACTTTCGCGGGTTCCGAGGATTTTTTTTACACTTAAAAATATCCTCTAGACAGCACGTCATCTTCGTCTAGTTCATCTTTACCAATCATCACTTCAATCTCACCTAAAAATCTCATAAAAACTTCCGGTGCAAAGGGGTTGTTATCGAGATGGTTGACAAAATAATCTTTATTTTTATTTCTTCCCTCTACCGTACTAAAAGCACTTCTTATATTAGACGATAAGCGTTTTGCTTTTCTCAAAATTAGTATTTCATCAATAGCTGTGAGTGATGAGCTAATCGGCGACATATCAAGCCACTCACATAGCAAGAAATACTTGGCTCCTGGTACACTCAATTTTACATCCAGGGCAGTTGCTGCGCCCTCTTGAAACATGGTTTTATCAAGATTTGTTTTACACTCAGCCGCAACATAAGCAATATTTGCCTCGCGGGAGGTAGCCTCCTTAAAATCTTGGTTATGAGAGGCTTTGAGAAATATTTTTCTACTAATCGCAAAATCTTGATCCTTGGCTCGAATACTCATCCCACCGCCTTTTGGACTGAGTTTTAAACTTGACTCAAATCGTAGGGATGAAAAACACTGTGTTGGGCCAAAGGATAATTCTTTGTCCTTTAATGAATCTGCAAAGACGGTTGTAACTAAGATAGGTATAAATTCTTCAATAATTGAGTTGTCAAGTTTTAATTGCCCTTTTTGACGGTACAAAAAATCATTGTCACTGTCAAAAATTAGTTCAACGTCAATGTATCGCTTATAGGAGGTTAGATGGGATACCATCTCTGGAACAACTTTCAGATCATCCCCCCTGATGTTTTTAAGCGTTTCCAACCATTTTTTGTAGTATTCGATTGCTTGATTAACACGCCGTTTATCTGTAGGAGGTAATTTCACGTTATCAAGTAATGCTGCTAGTTTGTCCCCATGTGGTTGAGCTAAATTAAACATAATTTTCTTCTTTTTGGTTGAGTATTTCAATGGTTTTTCGTGAACGCTGCCGATCGAAATAAGGTGAGGGCTGTACTGTGGCTGCCTTATCGATAGCATCCTTGATTTCATATTTTACTTGTTCATTCGCTACGGAATAAGCAGATATTAAAGCTTCTACAGAAAGAGTTCTGGCTTGATGTATGTCAAAATAATACTGTAAGTCTTCTCTTTTTGTAAAGTGTAGTATATCTTCTTTGATAGTTTTTCCATAACGATTTACAAAACTTCTTTCTTGACGGATATCTAAGCTAATTCCCAATACTTGACGAGCAACTTCGGCAACTAACTCCCCGTTTAAAAACGGCGTTCCTCTAATATTTGATTCTTTACCTACTACAAATATTATTCTACTATTAGGGCTGCATACTCTTAACAATTCTTGCAAAGTATAGGCGATGTCTAAGCAATATTGAATGACAGTTAGAAATCTATTACTTCTATGCTTGCGATTAGAACCAAACTCGGATTTTGCCACCTCTAAAATTTTCCAGTTTAGTGCTTCAGTAGAACCGCGATACTGCTGATGATAGTTAAATACATTGATATAAGGGGGGGAGGTAATCACAAGATTGACGCTGGAGTTTTGTAAGGGAACGTTTCTTGCATCGGCATTGTAGGCATTTATCGGCTTTTTACTATAGGGTAGTTTAAGGACAAAAGTAGCGATATTTTCCGCCAGTGTAAAAACTCTTGATTTGGTAAGTTTTTTGTTTTCTAAGTCTAGCAATATCACTAATACTTCATGTAGAATATTAAGGAATTTTTCTTCATCATCAACGGCTACCTCTACAATTTTATCTATTAAATCATTGGGTGTAATTTCTTTTTGTATTGTTTGGAAGAGTGGCATTCTCTCCCATATCTCTGTTTTTAGTTTAGTGAGAAAAGAATTGATACATTTTTCACGCTTTATTGGTGAAAGAGTGATGAATTTATAAGTGTTAGCTAGGATTAAAGCGGCTGGATTGATTTCGGTTCCGCAGGCTTCCAGTCCGAATCTTCCTGCCTCATATAAAACTGTTCCACTACCTAAAAATGGATCAAAAATCACAGTATTTTTATTGGCATATTTGTCAATTAAAGTTTCGACGAACTGGGGGGAGAATTGCCCTTTCCAAGGAAGTGGATTAGTACGTTGTTTATCTTCAATGTCTAATAGTTGTTGAGGAATTTCTTGTCTATTGATAGGAGTTTCACTAAAAATACTAGAGACAACCATAATTCGGATTTTTACTACGGGGCGTAAATTTATGAATGGAAAGCGGGAACTGGCTTTGTAGATGGCAGGTAAAAATCAGAGATTGTTGGTGAAACCAGCCCCCTACAAATTACACATGAAAATTAATTATAATTTTTCGGTGGGTGGGGGCGGGTTTTAAGATTGTGGGTAAAAATCCGAGATTGTGCCTCAAACCTGCCTACAAATCCACAAGAAAAATTGATTATAATTGCTCTTTGAATTCATCCAATTTAGCCTTGATAGCCTGCATATCTTGCCACATAAACCATTTCGGAGTTTCCGGTTCGCGGGAGGGATTTCGCAGCAAGTACGACGGGTGAAAAATTGGCATACACAAACGATTTTCCCATTCAATCCATTGACCTCTAATTTTACTAATGGGCCGCTTGTCGCTTAGCAAACCTTTCAGGGCTGTTGCACCAGTTAATAAAATAATTTTGGGGTCTAAGATGCGGATTTGTTCGAGCAAGTAAGGTTTGCAAGCTTCGATTTCTTTGGCTGTCGGAGGGCGGTTGTTGGGAGGGCGACATTTGATGACGTTGGCAATGAATACGTCGGTTTCTGCACTCAATCCCACGGATTCTAAAATCTTATCTAACAGTTTGCCCGATCGCCCGACGAAGGGCAATCCGGTTTCGTCTTCGTTTTGTCCGGGCGCTTCTCCCACAATCAAAATTGAGGCTTGAGGATTGCCGCGCCCGATGACGGCGTGAGTGCGGCTGTTGCCCAATTCGCAGCGGTAGCAGCGGTTGCAGTGCTCGCCGATTTGTTCCATATTTTGATAAGTGCCCGGAGGAATGGGAATTTTGGCATTTGCTGGTATTGAGTCTGTTTGGAAAGTGGCACTTTGATTGTTGTCAAAAAGGCTGAGTTGCAAGTCGCTGGACATAAATTTTACAATTAGGGAGATATTTTGGAGTCTAGAGTTTATAGTTTAGATCGGGTTTGGTGATTTGAGATTGGCTAGAAGCTTGTGTGCGATGCTGTCGATTGCACAATCCCTAATTAACACTGGCACAATCTCCAATTGTTTGGTTGAGCTCGTACAGGCAAAAATATGTTCTCTAACCCGTTTTTTGACGATCGCGCCGATGCAGGCGAAAAACTGGCCGAGGCAGTTGTGGACGAGTTCGGCAAGTTGAGTTTAATGACACAGCAGGCGGTGAAACCGATTGTTTACGCCTTGCCACGCGGGGGTTTGCCCGTTGCTGTGCCGATAGCGCGTCGCTTGGGCTGTCCTTTGGATGTGGTTGTCGCTAAGAAAATTACTCGCCCAGATAATTTAGAATTGGCGATCGGGGCTGCAACTGCTGACGGTCACGTCCTCTGGGAAAAGCAAAAGCTGCAGAATTGGCGCTTGCAAAAATCAGCCCTGCCCGTGGCTCAAAATAATGCTCAATCTCTGCTGGCAGATTTGTCTCCTGGACGCCCAAATATCAACGCGGCTGGGGCTTTGGCGATTTTGGTAGATGACGGCATTGCGACGGGGATGACAATGGCTGTGGCGGCTAAGGCTTTGCAGTCGCAGCAACCGCTGGCTTTGTGGATTTGCGCGCCTGTCGCCCCGGCAGATTTAATGGGATTTTTGGCCCAGATGGCCGATAAGTTGATCGTTCTGGAGACTCCTCACCCTTTTTACAGTGTCAGTCGCTTTTACGGGCAATTTCCGCAGGTTGAGACTGCGGAGGCTTTAAGGTGTTTGCAGCAACAAACAGAATGGCGATCGTAGGTTAAGCTAGAAGGCTAAATCCAAAAGCTCGATCGCTAAAACATGAGACCTTGGCAATATTGGTTGGACACTTTGATTCTGTCTACTCAGCACAATCCGCCTCGCTTTGTTGAGTTGGTGATGTTGACTTTGGCGATGATGTTGCTGGGGCTGTGGAGTGTAACATTGCAGTGGCAATATTTAGCACTGTCTCTGAGTTATATAATTGGTTCGTCTTTTTCAATTTTGGTGCGGGAATCCCTCGACCCGCGGTCTCAATTTCAGCTAACTCACTTGACTGCTTTGTTGTTATTAATATTAATTATCAGTTTTTATAGTTTTGCTGAACTGATTAGATAGTTAAGGCAGTTTTGATTTGTAGAGGCGGGTTTTACAATGTCATTGCGAAGGCGGTTAAGCAATTGCATAAGTTATATAGCAATCCTCAGCGGGTTGTGAACTAGATGTTTTTTTGAACGAACCGCGAAGACGCGTTCGGCGAAGCCGTTCCCGTTCCCCGCAGGGGTTCCCGAAGGGTAGGGTAGAAAGAGAAGAGAAGATGGAGAGTTCACCAATAATTAGCCATTATCCTAGATTCGCATGGGTTGATGTAAAATTATGCGGTTCCCGGCAGGATCGAAGGCATAGATTTCTAGACCGTGAGAAGCTTTGACAATTTCTCCTGCGGGCGGATATCCTAAAGCCCAAATTCGGGCGATCGCAGTTTCGAGATTGCTGACTTCCAAACACAGACTCATGCCTGTTTTTGCTCGATTGGCAAATTCCGATTTGTGGGAATCTTTGGGTTTGAATATGCCGAGTCTTAAGCCGGGGAGTTGAAATTCAGCATAAGTATTGGGAATGTAAGGGTTTGGTTCTATGTCGAGAAATTTTGTGTAAAATTTAACCAGAACTTCCTTATCAAGGTCTGCTAAAGTCACTAGGGCAGCGCTGTATTGGAAACTCATATAAATTGGTAAGGGGGAATTGGGAATTGGTAATATTATACAACATTCACTGCGATATCAAAACTTCGGAGTTAAAAGGGAGTGACTGTGCAAGTCTTGGTATAATCAATTGCTCGCCATGCAATCCCTTTACTACTCAAAGTGAGATGAATCCAAAAGGAAATCAAGAGAACCAGAATCTTAGAAGACTCAGAGTCACTCCAACAACCCCAGATTCTAGGTTGATTGAGAATCGAGAATCTAGATTTCCCCGTGCGGTTGCTATGGCGATAGATGATGCTCAAGAGGTTATGAACGATCTCTATCGGGAAGAGGCAGAGTACGGAGATGGAATTTGTGCTTTTATGGTGATGAAGGAACAATTTGAAGGTGGAGTAGAAAACCAGCCAATGTCCCTCAAAAAAGGAACTATCCACCATACAAAGTGCCGTCAATATATTTCATATTTTAAAAAAAGATTGCTAGATTTGCCGTCTGAGCCTAATGAGCCTAAAGAAAAGATTACTAGAGAAATTCAAAAAATGGAAGAGGCGCTACAATGGGCTGAAGACTACCACAACGGCAACGATCCGGTGATTCCCCGATGGGCAAACTCTTGGAGAGATCAGTTAGGAAAATAATCAATGGATATTATTAAGCTAGAGAACACTTACAAAACACCGTATCAGGGCAGGAACTGGCGGGATACAAAGCATGAGCTTCCTATCAAGCCAAAGGACACTCTGAGTTTCTGTGACTTAAGAAATTGCAGTCTAGAAGGACTCGACTTATCAATGGTAGAGTTCTTTGGTTGCCGTCTGAATGGTACCTTATTTAAAGCTGCCAATTTGCATCAAACGCAATTTATTGGCTGTTTTTCTTCGGATGATTATCCGCCAACAGATTTTAGTCGTGTTAGTGGCAATGCGTCTGTAGTACATTCTCACCTTCACTACAAAGGCGAATTTATGGGAGATTCTGTTTATATTGACGATAATTTTTGGATGGGAGACAGTCTAGAGTCCAAGTGGCCTGATGTTGTGGCTGCTGCTGCTACCGAAACACTTTCCGATCGCAATGATGTCAGATATAATGCTGCGGCAAAATTAGGAGATTTAGATAATCCTGTTGTTGCTCCCATACTGGCTTGTCTCCTCGCTGACGATGAGTGGGATGTGCGATCGATTGCCCTCGAAACATTAGGAAATCTAAGGCATCAGGAATTCCCGCAGGGTGACAATATTTTATTGCAGTGGATGTTCTTACGTCTCGGAGATCGACATTCGATTGTACGGCAGACAGCGAGAAACCTTGTTGAGATTCTATCACCACCAAACCATGTATTGCTTGCTTCTATTAACCGGATGATGTCGTCGGAGTCTGAGGAAAGAATGGCGGGCGTACTTGCAGCTATTGAGTTGTGCAGGCTAGACGAACAATATTCGAGTTTGCTGGAACCAAAAATTATTGAGAGTCTCTTGTCGGATGAAGCACCTGATGTTCGGCAAGAATGTTCCTATCTTCTAGAAATTTTAGAGGATTGTTAGAAACTTTAACCGCAATCTGCTGTAAATTTCTACCTCCTTAAAATCCTCGAATTCGTCCGAATATTTTAATTTTACCTTCTCGATCGCTTTTGAGAATCACAGCTTCGCCGCTTTGCGGTACAAGATCAGTAATCGCGGTAATATTTACTTGATGAGTTACCATAATAATCGCGCCTTTTGTATTGCGGTTGTCCACAATTAATTTGCGAATTGCTGCTGTTTGGCTGGCTTCTGTGCTGCTGTCCCTAAAGAACGAATTCAGTGCTGGGAACGGTTCGACTTTGCCTAAAGTTATCAATTTTGCTGTTTCCAAACATCGGCACCACTGACTCGATAAAACTCTGGCAACTTTGATGTTGCGGTTGCGAAATTCTGCTCCAATTTGCTTGGCTTGGGTTCTTCCCTGTGCTGATAAATTGCGCTGGCTGGAACAGTCGCCCAACTTAAAGTTAGCAGGATCTCCCGTACCTGGGGCGATCGCGTGTCGCATTGCTACCACCAACCCCGTCTCACCCCGCTGCAACAATTGCCACCCTGCTTGAGTTTGCGCGTTGGTTGCTGCGTCAGAACTTGCAGTTGCAATCATTAAGCCGATCGACAATACTAAAGCTAGCGAGCCGAAAAACCATTTCCAGTTAAGGTAAATCCGCGCAGCCATTGGTGCAGAAGTTAGGAATTAACTTATCATATTATAATACAACAAATATTGCTCTATGGAACTCACCAATTTTATTGCTCTGTCTGTCATTATTGCCCTGGTGCTGGGGATTGGGTTTGGAACAATGACTTGGGCTTACTTCGGCAAGGGCAGCATTTCTGTACTCTTTAAAGAACCAATTTTAACTTACCCAGAATTTCCCGATACCGACAGCGGCAGTAAAGCTTCCGTTTATTTTCAACAAGGAATTGAGGCTTATCAGTCTGGAAAGTACCGCAAAGCCAAAGATAAATTTACCAGCGCTGTAGAACAAGTTTCAACTTTGGCAGAAGCTTACCACAATCGCGCCTTGGCTTTTGCAAATTTGCGATCGGATGACGAGGCTGTTGCAGATTTGATCCGTGCCAGCGAATTATACCAACAGCAGGGGGCTGGATTTGCGATCGACACGATTAAACAAAATCTGGCCGCCTTGAAGCAGCGCAAATTAGAACGAGAAAAACAAAAGGCAGTAGCGACATAAATTATTATGTTCGGGCCGTGAAACTCAACCCACACCTAGAGTGGGGGTCTGAAAAACCCGGTTTCTTTAATGTGGTTGGGAGAAACCGGGTTTGTTAACAGAATTTTTATGATAGTTGAAAATCAAGATTTAACCTTCTCCCGCTCAACTAAATTTTTCGGGCATCTTCTATTTTGTCGATTTGAGAAATCATCATTTCTCGGCTAGGTGCCACAACTCGATAATTAGTAATGGGATCGTAAGCTTCCCACTCTTGAGTCACTTCGCTGTCTTGCCACAAAAACCATTCCCGGTAAATTTCGCCGTCATCAATGTCGCCGCACAAGGGAAGCCAATCATCTCCTCCCAAGCTCTCAAAATCTCCTCCTACTAAGTCAATCCAAGCTGCAAGGATACAAGAGTCACTAGCATTATTATTAACAGCAACGGTGTTAGAGTGAAGAGAAGTTTCGGGAAAACAAAGTGTGGATTTCATAAGCTGTACCTGAATGTTATGTTATTAATTTATAAAAAAATCCTCTACGGCAGTGACAGCAGAATGCCGCTATCTCAACCTCCACAGTTCCCACCTCGAAAAACCTTGACACCCAAAGCGCTCAAATGCCTCTGCTGTAAGACTTGAGACCGCTTTGAGTCAAGTCGCTACACAGGCTAAATTGAGCCACTTTGCCAACTGGCATACAAGAAAGCCCGATCGACCCAATATTGCTGGCGAAGGATCTCGCGCATTAAGGAGCAAAGACAGCCGGACTGCCAATTGTATACTGGGTAAGTTGGCGAGTTTCCGTACAGTTTTTGTGATAAAATTAGCAGTAACCGGACTTTCGTACCGACAGCCTGGTCTTGTCAAAAGCTTTCCAACGAGCTTTCCAATCGTGGTGCGATCGCCAGTTTTGATTTATTGTTAATTTTGCCAAGTCCCGATCGACTGTTAGGGAAAAAAATTATGCAAGCAACCAACCAAGAAGGAATTATCAATCTGACAATCCACTATACCAACGGCAAACAGCAACACTTCCAGTTCATTGCGCCAGAGGGAACAGTAGGAGAGCAAGCAACTTTAGGCACTCGCCTGCACAAAATGTTGACAGCAGACCCGGTAATTCTCGAATTGGCAGATAAACTGGTAGTTATCCCAGTTCACAACATACAAAGTATTGAAATATCGCCGGTTCCTCCCAAATTGCCAGAGGGTGTCCTTTACCCAATGCGAGAAATCAAGAAATAGCTAAGGTATTCTGAATCTAAATTCTACTGAAAAGGCGGGCAAGATGCCCAGCCCACGCCAGCTTTTAATAAACAGAAATGTCCCAATTAAAGGCGCGACAACTTATTACAGCTAATAGATTGAAATAACCCAAAAACTTGTCGATCGCAGGGATGATATATGTGGCGTGAGTGAGGGAAATAATTGCAGATTTCACAGACTTTAACTTACCAAAAAAAATGCTAGAACTCCACTGTCACACTACTTATTCCGACGGCACTCTCACCCCTGCCGAACTCGTAGCCGCGGCCGCTTCATCGGGGGTTCGCGCCTTGGCCGTCACGGATCACGATACGATGTCGGGTTGGGATGAAGCCTTCGCTGCCGCTGCTTTGCACGGTATCGAAATAGTCCCCGGACTCGAACTCAGCACGGTTCACAACGGCCGATCGCTGCACATTTTAGGTTTTTATCCCGATGCAAATAAGTTGCGAGTTCCTTTGAACGATCGCCTCGAAGGGAGGTTTCGCCGATCGCAGGAAATGGTCGAAAAATTAGCAGCAATGGGATACGCGATCGAACTGCCAAAAACATCCCCAGGAATGGCACCGGGAAGGCCTCACATTGCCTCTGCACTTGTAAAAGCCGGTCACGCGAAATCATCGCGGGAAGCATTCGATCGCTGGCTGGGAGATGACGGCCCGGCTTATGTGCATTACGAGAAATTCTCGATCGTCGAAGGCATTGATTTACTGAAAAGTTGTGGCGCAGTACCAGTTTGGGCTCACCCTTATTTATTTCGCGGCGGCGCTGTTGAGGAAGTCTTAAAAGAATTAGTAGATGCTGGTTTAATGGGAGTTGAAGTATACCATCCCAGCCACAGTTCCAGCCAAATCCAAAAGTTGAAAGATTTGTGCGTTCATTACGGTTTGCTGGCAACTGGTGGCAGCGATTATCACGGCCCCGATCCGGAAAGGAAAGCAGCAGATAGCACCCAATTGAATATGTTGCATTTGCCGTTAGAATTGCTGGAACCAATTAAAGTTGCTGCGGCGAGTTTGAAATAGTTTTTTAAGACGAATTTTGCGGATGTATACAGTTGTCACAAAAAAATCCTTGGTTTTTTGAGTGAGGAGTTTGCCGAAAGTAAATCATCAGAAGAAGACCGAGGTCAAGCAGAATATAAATTAATATGAAGTTAAAGGCAATTGCAGCCGAGTTAATTTTACAATGTTACTATAGCAACTTGCCAAACGGAGCTTATTATGAGTGCAGAAGACAGAGCTAAGGCGATCGGCAAAAATTTAGAAGGCAAAGCTCAGGAAATTTTCGGTAGTATCACGGGCAACAGAAAAGACCAGGTTGAAGGCAAAGCCAAACAAGCCGAAGCTGCCGCCCGCCACGCAGCAGAAGATGCTAAAAATGCGGTGAAAAATCTGGCAGATCAAGCCAAAAGGTCGATCGACAAATTGTAGAAACCGCGCTATACCAAATCCTGGCTAATAGAATTCGCTTCATATCAAATCCTTTGCTATCAATAGGGTTTGATATGATTTATTTTTTGAATGTGCATAAACTGGGTGACTCCTGCGATATCCCTTCACAAGCGCAATGGAGAAGTCCCTATTGTAAACCCGCCCCACCCAACTCAACCCTAAAATTCATTACAATGAATCAATGGAAAATATCTAATTGAAAAGACATGACTCAAAATAATTTACTGTCTCGCATCTCAATCGACTCGAATATCTGCTTTGGCAAACCCTGTATTCGCGGCCATCGCATCTGGGTTTCTCTGATTCTTGACTTTCTCGCTAGTGGAATGACTTTTGAAGAATTGCTTGAGGAATATCCGGGAATTGAACGAGAAGACATTTTGGCTTGTATTGCTTATGGGGCTGAGTTGGCAAGAGATTGTTATGTGGAAATTTCTGTGGGTGAAAAAAAGGTAGTTTTAAAGTGAAGTTAAAACTTGATGAAAATTTGGGCAGCATCCGGGTTGTTTCGAGAGCTATGAAACAGGGAATTAATTCCCTGTCTGACTTGGGGCAAAACGCCCTATTTCATCCACATTAATCCGAGTTTATTTCCGGTTAAAAATCTGGTTCCGCAGCCAAAAGCTCGATCGACAAATCCATCTGTTCCTTTGGGTTTGATATGATTTATTTTTTGAATTTGCATAAACTGGCTAACTCCTGCGACATCTCTTATAGATAGGGTTTAGGTGCAGAAGACAAAAATCAGCTTGGTTGGGTATTTGCTTCAATGGGGCAGTGGTAGCAGGCTTTTAAGGTTGATTGCTTTGTATCCTCAATGGAAAATTTTCCCTTCGTCTGGTCTAGTGTTTAGCTTGCTAAGTTGCTTACAAATCAGTTAATAACCGTGCTTTACGTAAAATAAATTTCAAAACAGTTTCATTTTTAGCGACAATATCTGCTTGTATTTCCATCCCAGATTGTAAAACATTTTTCCGATCATCTTTTAAATATAATTGCTCCGGTTTAATCGTTACTTCATAATAAGGAATAATAGGATTATTTCCTGTATTTTGTGGGCTAAGAGAATCAGGAGAAATCGCAGTTACTGTTCCTTTTAATATTCCATAATCTGGGTAAGGATAAGCGCTCACCCGCATTTGTGATTTTTGTCCAATTTTGACTTTACCAATATCCTGAGTAGAAACCCTAGCTTTAATCACCAAAGGAGTATTGCTAGGAGAAATTTGAGCAATCTCTTCCCCTGTACGGACTGTTTGATTAGGGTTACGTAAGTTTAATTTTAGAATAATCCCTGATATGGGTGCAGAAACAACAGTTTTACGGAGGTCGCGTTGCACTTGTAATAATTCTTGACGCTCGCTCCCTAATTGCTTCTCAAGTTCACTTTTACGCTGTAATAAACTATTTTGTTCCTGCTTTAAACGCGCGAAACTGCCTTGTCCTGTGGCTTTTTCCTGAGCAATTTTTTCTTGGGCCATTGTCACCGCTCCATTACTAGGATTAAGACTGGCTAAGGCTGCTTGTAAACGTGCTTTAGCAGAGTCTACAGATTTAAACTGACGCAGTACAGTTTGTTTTTGACTTTGCAATAATGCGACACGCTCTGCTACTGTTTCTTGTTGTTGTTCGACCGCTAATTGAGCTTCTTCTAACTGGTTTTGGCTTAATACATCTAAGCCAAAACTTTGATAGCGATCTCGTTTTTCCTGTGCATTTTTTAAAGCTGACTTACTAGCACGTAAAGAGGCTTCTGAAGCGTTAATATCGCTTTGAGCTTTTTGCAATTCTTGCTCAGCAACTTGCAAGTTAGCTGTGGCTTCATTTACTTGAGCTTGTACAGTTAAACGTCGTTCATTATATTCTTGTTGAAGGCGAAAATAATCCGCTTGAGCAGAAGCTATGGTTCGCTTCATTCTTTCTGTTTCTGCATCCAGTTGCAGGTTTAAATTTTTTAATTGTTCTGAAATCTGTTGTAATTGTTGCAAATTTTGTTCTACACCCCCCTGAAGTTGGGATTGACGAGTGCTAAACCGAGAAGCATCTAAAGTGACTAAAGGTTGTCCTTGAGTTACAGTTTGATTTTCTTTCACATCAATCCCGATCACAGTCCCCTCGGTGGGTGCTTGTACCAGTTTCACCTCCCCAGTGGGGCGCACCATTGCTGGGGCTTTCACGGTGACGGGTAAGGGGGTAAACGCGGCTACGGTAAAGGCGATCGCCACTGTACCCACTAAAAATATGCCCCCAAAAATTGTCCAGCCACTAACGGGGGGCAAAAAATCATCCTGCCCAGAAACGGGGAGAAAATCGGGGTTGGGGTTTCTCAGTAACATTGCGGAATTTCCTACGATTCAATATGGGTAAAGCTTTCAGGATAAAAATTCACGAAAAACTCACAAAACTCTGCCGAATTATAAATCTTTTGTAAAGGTGCGTTGAGTCTATTGATAATTTTTTTTTATCATTTACATTGTATCACATTAGCCAAACTAAATCATTAATCAAGTAGGAGACATCAATGAAAGACATTCATAACAATCCTTTGTTTACTGACATCACCGCTGAGGAAGAAGTATCTGTACAGGGGGGTAATCCGGCTCTTATCCGTGCAGCAATTAAATGGGGTCCCACAGCAGTCAGGGCTGCAATAAATGCTGCCCGGTGGTGGTTGAACCAACGCGGTAATGGGGTTATTTTTTGGGATAACAAAAACACCTATGGTGATGGAATACGAGCAGGTGTGGGCATCGCAAACGATAGGGATGTACCTGGTAGCGCCAGATTCGGTATTAAGAACAATGGAAGATGGGAAACTTTCAATGTTTGAAATCTTACTGCCGACAATAATGATTACAACAAATGTAATGCTCCCTATCGAGATAGTAAAGGCCGGCTAATCGCCAGTTAATATAATTTACTCATCTAATGGGAATGAGAAAATAACAGTAGTAAGGTAGTCAATATTTACTTTACTACTGTTTAATCTTTACTGACGTGCCCTAGATAGAAACACGCCGTAATATCCTTTAACTAACCTAAAAATTAAATAATATTAATATTTTAGAAATCAGAGCATCTATCTAATGAAATACCCCAGCATCTTACAACAAAATGAAGAAGATTGCGGTGCAGCCTGTTTAGCAACAATTGTCAAGTATTATAATAAAAGTTTTAGTATAAATCGCATTAGAGAAGCCATTGGAACAGGACAATTAGGCACAACCTTAACCGGATTAAGACGAGGTGCAGAAAATCTGGGATTTGATGCTGTTTCTAAACGAGCAAACCCCGACATCTTGAACAAAATGAAAGATGCTCCTTTACCAGCAATAATCCACTGGAAAGGCTATCATTATGTTGTTTTATATGGTAAAAAATGGACAAAATATGTCATTGCTGACCCGGCTGTGGGAATTCGTTATATTACCCGTCAAGAATTAGCCCAAAACTGGACAGGATTAACCACTCTTTTATTACAACCAGATCCTATTCGCTTTGCCCAACAACCTGAAGATAAAATTCAGGGAATTAGCCGCTTCTTCCAGCGCGTTACACCTTATAAATTTATCCTATTTGAATCCTTTATAATTAATATTTGCGTCGGACTTTTATCTTTAACTTCACCATTTTTAATTCAAATATTAACCGATGACGTACTGATTCGAGGTGAGACACAAATTTTAAGAGGATTGGCAATAGCCATTATCATAATGAACTTAGTCAGTAGTGGCTTAGGAGTAGTACAAGCCAATTTGATCACCCAATTTACCCAACGTTTAGAACTGGGATTCGTCAAAGAATTTGGACGTAAAATACTGCGTTTACCCCTCCAATATTACGAATCTCACCGCAGCGGCGAAGTCATCAGTCGTTTAGGAGACATTCAACAAATTAACCAATTAGTCGCCCAAATTGTAATTAGTTTACCGAGTCAGTTTTTTATTGCCGTTATTTCTTTTGCACTCATGCTATTTTATAGCTGGAAACTCAGCTTATTTATCGTAATACTAACTCTTTTAAATGCTGTATCCCCCCTAATATTTCTCGTTCCATTACGGCGTAAAATTAGAGAGATCATGGTTTTAGATGCCGAAAATCAAGGGGTATTAGTAGAAACCTTTAAAGGTGCTCTTACCTTAAAAACAACCACTGCCGAACCGCAATTTTGGGAAGACTTACAAACTCGATTCGGACGACTCGCCAATATGGGTTTTAGAACAGCCCAAATTGGGATTACTAATAGCACATTTTCCGGTATTATTTCTAATATTGGTGGAGTTGGCTTACTCTGGCTAGGTAGTACCCTTGTGATCGATAAAGAATTAACCATTGGACAACTATTAGCCTTTAATAGTATGAATGGTAATTTTTCGGGTTTTATTGGTACAATAATTGGCTTGATTGATGAATTTGTCAAAGTAAAAACCGCAATTGAACGACTAACATCAGTAATTGATTATCGTTCAGAAGTACAAGACGATCAAAAAAAGGAATGGGTAGGTTTCCAACCTCATGATAATATATATTGCGAGGATCTACAGTTTCATCATGCTGGAAGACTAGATTTATTAAATAATTTTGATGTAATGATAGAAGGGGGAAAAGTAACAGCCATTCTTGGTCAATCTGGTTGCGGTAAAAGTACCCTAGTAAAACTAATTACCGGATTATACGAACAACAGGGAGGAACAATCAAAGTTGGAGCTTATAACTTACAAAACTTAGCCATAGAATGTGTTAGAAAACAGATAATCTTAGTTCCTCAAGATGCCCATTTTTGGAGTCGGAGTATCATTGAAAACTTTCGCTTAGGTTCACCCCATGTCACCTTTGAAGAAATTGTTAAAGCTTGTCAAATTGCCGAAGCAGATCAATTTATCAATCGGCTTCCTGAGAAATATTTAACCGTATTAGGAGAATTTGGAACCAACTTATCAGGAGGTCAACGTCAAAGATTAGCAATTGCCAGAGCAATTGTCAACGATCCACCTGTGCTAATTTTAGATGAATCTACCGCCGGATTAGACCCTATTAGTGAACAAAAACTACTAGATAAATTATTAGAATATCGTCAAGAAAAAACAACAATTCTCATTAGTCATCGTCCCACCGTAAATCGGAGAGCCCATCATATTATTTATATGCAAGAAGGTCAATTAAAATTACAAGGAAGCTTAGAGGATGTACTACAAATTGAGGGTGAACATTTAAAATTTTTAACTTCGTCCTTCTCTTAATCTATAACTTTGAGACAAAAAATGGCTATATACCTTGCTAGAGCCTGCGCTTATCCACATTACTCCGAGTTTATCTCCGGTTAAAAATCGGGTTCCGCAGCCAAAAGCTCGATCGACAAATCCATCTGTTCCTTCCCCCGCGCCAAAAAGCTTTCGCACTCCTGCCAACACTCCACAGCCACCCCAAACTGCTCGAAAACCTCCTCTAGAGGCAACTCTCCCGATTCCACCCGATCGATAATCGCTTCAATTCGATCGACCGTTTCCTCATAATTCCAGTCTGACTGGCGCAACTGCGAATCAATCATAACTTTTCTTCCGCATCCAATACTTCTACAATCTTAACTTTCAGCACGCCCCGACTCAACCTCACAGTCAATTCCTCTCCCAATTCCAAACCGTCAGTTGTGCGGACGATAGTACCGTCACTTTGGATTACCGCCGCATAACCCCTTTGCAATACCGCCGCTGGGTTCAGTGCGGATAACTTTTCTTGCAATACCTCCAGTTTACCAGTTGCTTGCCGCAAAGTTCGGGATGTCGCAGGCAAGCGTTTTAATCGATTTTGTAATAGTTGTAAATGCTCTTCTTCTGCCTGAAATCTGGCCCGCACAGCGTTTGCTAAATTGACCATTCGCTGCTTGTGTTCAAAGTAAATATCTGCTAAAATTGGTACAGCTTGAGCGGCCGCCGCAGTGGGAGTGTGGGCTCGTTTATCTGCTACTAAATCCGCGAGAGATTCGTCTCTTTCGTGTCCGATACCTGTAATAATTGGAATCGCACAATTGGCGATCGCCCTGACAACTCTCTCATCATTAAAACAAGCCAAATCTTCCGCCGAACCGCCGCCCCGCCCTAAAATGATCACATCAGCCCTACCGTCCAATTCTACACGGGCGATCGCCCTAGCAATCGCAGCAGCAGCCAATTCTCCCTGCACTCCTGTCGGCGACAGCAACACCCGCAAACCCGGATATCTTTGGGCTAGAGTCCGCTGAATGTCTCCCCAAGCAGCGCCAGTATCGGATGTCACCACGGCCACAATTTGCGGGTGTGCCGGAATCGGGCGCTTTCTGGCGGGATCGAAGAAACCCTCAGCATCCAAGCGCGATCGCAATTGCTGCAACCGCAAAGCCTGCAATCCTGCCCCAGCCGGTAGCGATTGCACAACAGTCAACTGGTACTCGCCGCGATTTTTGTAAACCCGGATGCTTCCCAAAACCAGCAACTGTTCCCCTTTTTCCGGGATTTGCACCAATTTTTGCCGCTGAGAATTCCACACCACGCAGCGAATAGCAGCGCTTTTGTCGGTGTCGCACAGAGTGAAAAAGCAGCCGCTAGGGTGGTGCGAAACGTTAGACACCTCGCCTGTCAGCCAAATTGATTGCAGGTTGCGATCGCCCTCCAACAAGTCTTGCAGGTATGATGTTAGTCCGGCAACAGATAAAGCTGTATCGGGAAGAATTGAAGTCATCCAATTTTAGATTTTAGATTTTAGATTTTAGATTTAGGCTACTATCAATGCTGCGGACAGTGGGTGATTGCCAAGCGTAAAATAAGGGTTTCAGGGCGATTGCAGAATCGACTTCCTAACGAAAAATCAAGGGTTTCCGACTAGGATCTCAAAATAGTCCGGACTATTGTAGTATATCTAAGGTAATTTATTTGTAGGCTGAGCCGGCGATCGTAAATTTAACTGCAAACAAACTAATGATATCAGATACAATGACTTCGATGAATGTGCTGCGCCAAGAGGCTGCGGCGATCGGCATTACTGAGGAAGAAGCCAGAAAATATGGCGACCTCCGACATAAAAGAACTTGGTCTTTGGCGATCGAACATCACCTCTCAATGCAAGATTTTGCCGATCGCATAGAACAATCCTTCACAACTTCCGAACCCGATTCCTCCAGCGCACTCAACCACTCTCAGACTGAAGAGTCGAAGGACTATCGTATTCAGCTAACTGCGAATCTAGGCGAATCTAGAGTAACCAGGGAGAATCAAACAGCCTCTGTTGCTTCGCCACAACAGCAAGCAGTAGCAATCGGGCGATCGCACGGTAATTCCGACCACCGCAGCAACCACAACCGAGGTTTTAAACAAGTAGTTCAAAATCATATTAAAGCATTAACAATTGCATCCGCGTCCCGCACAAATCTGCCCCATTCACAACTGGGCAATTGGGTTTGTCCTGAGTGTGGGTCGGAGGGCGAATTGGGTTGTTACCTTTGCGCCGGAGAAGGCACGGTAGGGGACATTTCAGCTATTGGCTGGACGCTAGCTTATATGGAAATGTTGGGCTGTTCTGCTCGCGAAATTGAACCGTTGAGAAAAATTTCGCCTTCATCGAATATTCTGGAATTGAATTTAAAAGTTTGTGTTGCTATCAAACAAAGTAGCGAAGCTTTAGCCAGGACGGAGAAATGGGTAAGATTGAAGGAACAAGGAATGCACGACACTGATTTTGACACGGATACACGGATTAATTCTTAATGGTGATTCAGAAGTGAGAAGAAAAAACAACTATCAGTGTATCCGTGACTTCCGTGTCGTGCTGTTGGGCATTAGTATCAATAAAACTTCAAAATTCACTCATCCCCACCTAAAAATTACTCCAAATTAAGTATTGATTCTAGCTTTTTCAAAGCAACTTCCAAGTCGTCATTAACAACTTGGAAATCGAATTCCCCCGCAGCTTCAATTTCCTCTTTAGCCCGCACCAACCGACGGGCGATCGCACTTTCGGAATCTTGACCCCGACTCCGCAAGCGCCGTTCCAATTCTTCCCAAGAAGGAGGTAAAATAAAAATTCGCAGCGCCTCTGGAAAATTATTCCTAATTTGCCTAGCCCCTTCCAACTCTATTTCGAGGATTACCCATTTTCCCTCACCAATTCCTTGCTTGAGACCAAAATAAGGAGTACCGTAAAAATTACCGGCAAACTCAGCCCATTCCGCCAACTCTCCAGCCTCAACCATTGTTTCAAACCGACTGCGGTTGACAAAATAGTAGTGCTGTCCCTCAATTTCTCCCTCACGGGGCTCACGAGTTGTCACCGATACCGAAAGATACAATTCGGAATGGCGATTGAGGAGCGATCGTACTAAGGTGCCTTTCCCCACACCGCTAGGCCCCGTCAGAACAATTAATTTACCAGCTTTCATTTTTAGAATAGATAACCTGTAACAATTTAAGTTTCCGCTTACTTTAGACTGTAAGCGCTCAAATTGCAACTGAAAAACCTCAATCATCCCGACTTTGACCATCTTTGCTGATCACAAAACGATTAGCAACCGTTTCCGGCTGAATCGCCGAGAGGATGACGTGACTCGAATCTGTAATAATTACCGCTCTCGTGCGGCGGCCGTAAGTTGCGTCAACCAGTTGTCCCCGCTCCCGCGCATCAGTAATAATCCGCTTAATTGGCGCTGACTCGGGACTGACAATGGCAATCACTCGGTTAGCAGACACAATGTTACCGAAACCGATATTAATTAATTGAATATCCATGAAAATCTTAATTTATGGGTGAACGACTAACTATCACTCCTTACTTTTTATCATATATACAAAGATTTTTTATTACAATCCTCAAATTAATCTCAACTAATTTTTTTAATTGAGATTAATTTTTTACCCTTTTGACGCCGAGTACCCCGTTCTTTATCGAAAATTCAAAAAACACTCGCTGTTGCCACTCTATCTTAAAGATTCGGTAAAAGCGTCGATTTTTAGTTGCAAATAAAAGCATTAGCTGTATCGAGAAAACAGCCCGGAAATGTTGCGAAATATAAATTTAATTTCAGGGAGAGGGAAAGTTAAGTATAATCACTGATCGATGACAGCAAATATTCGCAAATGCTGGTTGGATCGGCCTTCAACTTAAACTAAAAGCCGCTGGCGATCCTCTTCGTTGGCGTAGCCCCCGTAGGGGCGGGCTTCGCTAACGCACTTTCTGCCCGATTTTCCACAAAAATATTGGGAATGATGTGCCAAACTACAGATGTTTCTTGGATCGTGTTATACAATAAAATGGGTCGGAAGTGAAAATTTGAGTCCTATTAATACCAATAAAAAAAGTGTTGCTAGAATTCTCAATTTTATAACTATTATGAAATTTTGTCGAGTCCCGCGCCGGACACGGCATTGCCGTTTCCCTACAGGTGGTAACACGATTATATGTAGCAATAGTTTGTGGGATTAGTATAAAAATCTGAGCGCTTTAGTCCTCACTAGAAACATTTTTTATTCAGCAAAAGTTACGCCAAAAGTGGTTTTACGTGTGAATTATAGCGGTAAGGTGGGCCCCTAATATCATGTCCGGTCGAGTAGCCGAAATCAGGTAGGGGCGGGTTCACCAACAATATCTGCCAATAATTGACAATCTCAAAAACCCGCCCGGCCGGGATATTATGGTCAATCGATCGGACTAGATATAAACACCCTAAACATAAAGGATATGCCTAAATCTTGTTTAACAAAAAACAGGGATTAATGCAGATAAATTCACCCGCATTAATCCCCAGTAATTCCACACTTAATTAAGCTGCAACTAAACCGCTGTGTCTCAACAAAGCTTTAGTGATCGGTTCGCGTCCCCGGAAAGTTTTAAACACTTCCATCGGGTGCAAACTGCCGCCCAATCCTAATACTGTATCTCGGAAGCGCTTACCTGTAGAGGCGATCGCGCTTTCATCTTCCAAACCCGCTTCTTCAAACGCCGCAAAAGCATCAGCGCTTAGCACTTCCGCCCATTTGTAACTGTAATATCCCGCCGCATAGCCACCCGCAAAAATGTGTCCGAAAGCGCACAAAAATGCGTCTTCTTCCAGAGGAGGCAAAACAGTCGTAGTTTTAGCGATGCGGTTGCGGACATCGGCTACAGTTTCGCTGCCGCCCGATCGATACCGGTGGTGCAATTCGATGTCAACCCTGCTAAAATGTACTTGCCTGAGCATAACGCTGCCGCTCATGTAGTGGCGCGCTGCTAGCAGTTTTTGGTAGTAGTGTTCCGGCAAAGTTTCCCCGGTTTCGTAATGCTTTGCCATCCCGAACAAAGTCGCGCGATCGTAACACCAATTTTCCATAAATTGACTGGGCAATTCCACTGCATCCCACTCAACATTATTGATGCCCGAAGCCCCCGGATAGTCTACCGTTGTCAGCATATGCTGCAAACCGTGACCGAATTCGTGAAACAAAGTTTCGACTTCCAAAAAAGTCATTAAACTCGGTTTGCCGTCAACCGGAGGACTTTGGTTGCACACCAAATAAGCCACCGGCAACCGCGTAGTTGTTTTTCCCGCTTCCACAAATTTAGCGCGCACCACGCACTCGCCCATCCAAGCACCGCCGCGCTTTTCCTCGGGGCGGCTGTAGGGGTCTAAATAGAAATTGGCGATCGTATTTCCTGCTTCATCATCTATTTGGAAATAGCGCACATCTTTGTGCCACACAGGAGTTTGACCGTCCGCCGCCGTTACTGTCACGCCGAACAGCCGCTTTACTAATCCAAATAACCCCTCTAATACCTGTGGCAAAGCAAAATAAGGCCGCAATTCTTCGGCACTAAAAGCAAACTTTTCTTCCCTGCGCCGTTCCGACCAAAAACCTACATCCCAGTGCTTCAAATCCCCAGCTTCCGCCGCGCCTTTTTCGGCAGCAAAAGCTTTCAATTCTTCCAAATCTTTGATAGCAGCATCATAACTAGCCTGACGCAATTCTTCTAACAAAGCTTCCACTGCTGTAACGTCGGGAGCCATTTTGCTCGCCAAGCTCAATTCGGCATAACTACTAAACCCCAGCAAAGCAGCTTTTTCCTGGCGCAAAGCTAAAATGCGATCGGTCAACGGCCAGTTATTCAATTCTCCGCTACTTGCTCTGCCGATAAAAGCTTTGTACAACTTTTCGCGCAAGTCGCGGCGGGTGCCGTGCTGCATGAAAGGGCCGTAACTCGGAAAGTCTAAAGTAATCCGCCAAGGGCCATTTTCGGCATCTGCATTTTCTTCGCCGGCGCTGCGAGCGGCTTGAGCTGCTAAACTCAACAAACTCGGCGGCAAACCGTCAATTTCGTCTTTGTTTGTGAGGGTGATGCTGAATGCTTTGGTAGCGTCGAGGACGTGATTGGAAAATTGGGTTGTAATTTCGGCCAATTCTAATTGAATGGCATTAAAACGCTCTTTTTGCTCGCCTTCTAAACCGACGCCGGAGAGTTGGGCGTCTCGGAGAGCGGCTTCAACAATTCGCTTTTGAGCTGACTCTAAGCTGTCCCAATTTTCGCTAGCCCGCAGCGCTTTAAAAGCTTCATAAAGCGGTTTGCTTTGACTGAGCTTGCTCCAAAATTTTACTACTTCTGGCTGCACTGTTTCGTGAGCCGATCGCAGTTCCGGGCTATTTTTCACCCCCATCAAATGTCCGACAATGCTCCAGCTCCAATTTAAACGCTCTCCGAGTCGCTGCAATGGTTCTACTAAGCCGCTCCAAGTCGGTTCTACAGACGATTCTAAGTCAGCTAGCGAGGCTTCTAGTTCGGTCAGCAGTTGGGTGATGGCGGGGACTACGTGTTGTGGTTCGATCGCGTCAAATGGGGGCAATCCTTGACCGATTAGTAACGGGTTATCAGCAATAGTTACGGTTGCAGTCATTTAATTTTCTTGTAACAGGTTGAAGACAGTTGAACTAGACAGATTAGCTTTTAATCTTTTAACACAGTTGTCGAAAAAGTAGGACTCGATCGGGCGAGAGTCGGAGAGTCGGAGAATGTCGAGCGTGTCCGATGGAAAAAGTATTCCTTCTGACTGATGACTAATGACTAATGACTAATGACTGTTGACTGTTGACTGTTGACTGTTGACTGTTGACTAATGACTGTTGACTAATGACTGTTGACTAATGACTGTTGACTAATGACTGTTGACTGCTGACTGTTGACTGTTGACTGTTGACTAATGACTAATGACTCCTGACTAATGACTACTGACTAATGACTGCTGACTAATGACTACTGACGGTTCTCTGGTGTGTGCTGCAACTCCTTGACAACTGAGATTAAGCGCTTGAGATGAGGTTTGACAACTTCTTGCTGCTCGTGTTCCAAACGGTGGATTTGAGCTTGGACGATCGACAAATCCGCACTCGATTGGTGTGCTGGAGCTTGCAGTTGGCTTTGCAAATTGGCCATGACTTTTTGGATTTCCAAAAATCTAGTATTTACTACTTCCCAGTCATCTCGGCTGATAGAAGTTTCTGCCAAGCCTTGCGTCGCACTTTGCAGTTGCTCTATAGCCTGTTCCACAGCTTGGAGATTCGCCCGTTGGCCAACCGATAAATCTTGCAGTTGTTCGCTCACCTGCTGGCGGACATCGAGCACAGCAGACGCCACGATTTCTTGCAAAGAAGCTACTGACTCTCCTAAACTCAGTAACTGCCGCTGAATATCGATCGACTCCTCAAAAGCCTCATGCCTAGGCAGTGCAGCCATTTGCTGGCGCAGCGCTGCAATATCTGCAGACAACTGCTTGCGTAATTTAACAATTACCGTCACCGCCGTTTTTTCGACTTTATTGACAGACTTTTGGACTTGGGCCATTTCCGAATTTTGATGCACCCGCACTTGCTGCTCGAACCGATACCGGTTAGCAACATTCAGCGACAAAGCCAAAGTTAGGGGAGCCACCCCGTAAAAAGCTTGACCCGACACTGCCACCGCCAGGGAACCCACACCAGAGGCCGCCAGAGAGGCGTACTCTGCCAGCTCCAGCCAGTGCCTTTGAGGAAAACTTGGTCTCAAGTGGTTTGCAACAGAGGGTTTTGGCTTCCGCACGGCTCTTTGGGTCATAGTATTTGCTCGTTGTGGGTAAGGTTGCGAGACTGGGTGGAGCATCGATTTCTATCCTTTTTTCAGTTATATGTTTTAGATTATTTCTTGGCACTCTTCTATTTTTACCTTTGTGAGTAAGTTAAGGATGACTGACATATTATTATGTATTTGGGAGCCTGTGGCGATCGCGCCCAATTCCGGCTGTTAAAAGGTTCGCCCCCACGCGCCCTCTATTTTACAGGAGTTAGCGTCATCGGGTTCGGGCGATCGACTTCGGGCTGCCCAGGCTCACCGAAAAATGCCTAAGACTATTTTAGATTTTAGATTTTAGATTAAAAGTTAAAAAATGCGACCTACTGAGGGCGATCGTCGTTTGGAGCTTGTCGGGAGTTGCCTTTTTGTTCGCCCATTGGTATAATCTACTCTTTCTCAATTGCCCCTCTCAAATTTACTGCCAAAATTGACCAATGAACTCAGAAAAACCCGGAATTGGCGATCGGCTAAAGTCTATTTTCAGTATAGCCATCTTTATCATTCTCGTACTAGGAGTAGGCTTTTTAAGCGTTAATTTTATTTCAGCTATTTATGCAAAACTTTCTTAAAATTAGGACTTAGCACGGGTATCCAGAAACCGGGTTTTTTGCAAGAATATTTCGTCGCAGCCACAGATGAGCGTAAAAAACCCCGGTTTCTTTAATCGCAGCAACGGGGTAAAAAACCCGGTTTCTTTAGTCCGAGTGAGTCCCAGACTGTTTGAGATTCCCAACTTCTTCAAGAAGTCTCAAATCTTAAGCACGAGATATTTTGTTTGGATTGCATTCTCCTTCTTCCTTCTTCCTTCTTCCTTCTTCCTTCTTCCTTCTTCCTTCTTCCTTCTTCCTTCTTCCTTCTTCCTTCT